>JAUIMA010000360.1 GCA_030432675.1 Candidatus Hydrogenedentota bacterium
GTGCAGGCCCCGTTGGTGGAACACCTGGCACGCCTGGCGCTCAGCGACACCCTTCCAGGAAGAGGTGGAAATGACGACTCCACCCTTCTTTCCGCCGAGTGGCTTCCCCCGATGCTCTTCGAACACGTTCCCTACGAGACCCTGGTCAATGCCAGAATCACGGTGAACACCAGCGACGTGCACATGGACGTCTCACGGGGCGGATGGGATCATGGATGGTGGGTGGAGATTGCCGTGAGCCCACTCACTCCCGAAAAAGACCGTTGGGGGCTCTTCATACCCAAGACAGACGACAGCACCACGGCGGCGGACGCACCACTGTTTATTGCCGATCTTTCCAAGTCCGCCGGGTATTCCCAACAAGAGCTCTTGACCTTGGGTCTGGCGGGCAACGAGCGCTACATGGAGGGAAGTCCCGAGAAGGCGTTCTGGAATCAGATTGCCTTGAACCTATGGGCCGGTGAACACAAAGCGGCCCGGGACGCATGCCAAGGCTACTATGACCGCTTTCCGGACGAGTGGGCCGCCGTGCTCCTCTCCTCCCTGCTGAGGGAGGACAAGAGCTCTGGAGCGGGCGAAGCCCAACTACGTGACTGGGTAGCCCGTGAGCCCGGTTTCCCGCGCTATGTTTGGCTGGCGCAGTTTTTCGAACTCACGGGACAACCAGATGCACTGGCCAGTGCACTCCGGGAAGCGGCCCGATATACCGAAGGCGATTTCCGCTATATGTACAGCCGAACGTACCACACGGCCACCTTTGCATTGGCATGTGGCCACCCGAAAGCCACCGTGGCCGCTGCAGATGCCATCCTGAGACAAATTAACAAACCGGAGTATTGGTCCTTCCAGGATGACGTCGCCAGGTACAACGCACTAAAACGGGTCGCCAGGCAGGTTGATACGGGAGACCTTTCCCCCAATGAGGCGATCTCCGCGCTGCGTCCAATGGATACGGATGCCTGGGGCGAGGGCAGACATCTGGACCTGCCAACACAAACGCCCTATACCATGCTGGAGGAACTCCTGCAGCGGCCGGTACCGCGCCTGTCAAACGACGGTGTCGTCAACCTTCCGTGACGCAATTGCGAATCTACCTGCCCCCCTACCCTGGCTTTTCCACATCAAAGCCCGCCGCGCGATAGTCCCGCAGTTTGTAGGTCAGGGCGCGGCGGCTGATACCCAGGGCGGTCGCTGTTCGAGTGCGGTGGTAGTCGTTCTCTTTCAGCGCACTCAGGATAGCCTCCCGCTCGATGTCTTCCATGCGGTCCGGGCGCGCAGGACTGTCTTCACGGGCCACCTCCCGGGCGACCCGTTTGGGGAGATGCTCGGGTAACACCACATCACCCCGGGAAAGGAGTAGCGCCCGCTCCACCGCATTGTGGAGTTCCCGCACGTTACCCGGCCAGCCATAGCCTTCCAAAATCGCTACCGTACCGGGAGAGAAGCGGGCTTTATCGTGTTTCAGTTGGGTTGCGAAATGACGGGCCAGGGGCATGACATCGGCCCGACGTTCCCGCAGGGGCGGCAGATATATCTCCATGACATTGAGGCGATAGAAAAGATCTTCCCGAAACTTCCCTTCCGCCACCTGCTGCTCCAGATCGCGATTGGTGGCCGCAAGAATGCGTACGTCACTGTGGCGCACATCGCCCGACCCCACGGGCGTGTAGCTTCCGCTTTGGGTCACCCGCAGTAATTTGGCCTGCAACGCGGGATCCATCTCCCCGATTTCATCTAAGAGCAAAGTGCCCCCGTCAGCTTGGGAAAACACCCCCTCGTAGTCGGTCACGGCTCCCGTAAAGGCCCCCTTCCGATGGCCAAAAAGCTCGCTCTCCAGCAGCGCCTCGGGAATGGCCGCACAATTTATTTTTACAAAGGGGGCGGCCGCCCGGGCACTCCATCGGTGAATCAGATCGGCGACCACTTCCTTCCCTACGCCACTTTCCCCGGTAAGGAGCACGCGGCTGTCGGTAGGGGCAACCAGCGCGATTTCCCGGACGACCTCCGTCATGACGGGGCTCTCCATCACCACATCGGGAGGCAGCGCCGGCGCATCAGCACCCTGCGCCGCCACGGGGGGCATGGAATCCCCTACAACGTCACGCACCGCAACGAGCAACTCTTCCAAATCGATGGGCTTTTCGAGATAATCAATCGCGCCCTGGCGCATAGCCCCCACGGCATCCCGGATATCGGCGTGGGCCGTGACAAGTAAGACGGGAAGATGCGGGTCTGTTTTTCGTAAATCGTCCAACAACTCGAGCCCGGTCATTCCCGGCATGCGCACGTCGGATATCATCATGGCTGGTCGATGCACACGGATTCGCGCCAGGGCCTCAGCACCCGAAGGTACCGCTTCTACCTCAATGCCACAATGGGTCAGGAAAGACGACAAGAGACTTCGCTGAGACGAATCGTCGTCCACGACCAACACGTAGGGCAGCGAGGCAACGGGACCGTTCTTTGTCATCGTATAATCTCCAAACCAGACAGGCGAAATATGGAGCCGCCTCCCTCACGGGGAACATACTCCACGGTCCAACCGTGGGCCAGGGCTATCTGGCGCACCACGGTCAAGCCCAACCCCGTCCCGGTCGCGGTACCCGTTACGTAGGGCTGGAACAGGGAATCCATCAGCGACGGATCGACCCCTGGCCCATCATCCCGCACCTCCAGCCAGGCATGGGCACGGTCCAGGAAATCCACCACGATGTGAATGTGGCCTCCTTCCGGCACCGCCTCAATGGCATTGAGCAGCAGGTTGAACAATACCTGACGCAGCATAGCCCCGTCAGCACGCACGCCGTCGATATCGCCCGTATCAAATTCGATCGTAATATCCTTTTCTTCCCGGTCGCCGTCGAGAAGACTGGTCAGGTCCGTCAGCAAGTCGCCCAGCGAAACTGCTGCCTGCGCGGGCGCAAGGGGTCGGGAATAATCCAAAAACTGATTCAGCCGACCTGCGACCCGATCAGCTTCCTCCATAATCTGTGTGGCCGTGCCACGTCCGGAGCCGCTTTCGGCACGTTCCTGCTCGAGCATCTGGGCCAGCCCCCGGATAAGGTTCAGCGGATTCTTGGTTTCGTGAACAAGCCCTGCGGCTGCGGTGTTCAGTTCTTCCAGGTGCGTTGTCAGCGCTTCCGACCGGGCCAGACGCATGCCCAGGGCCGCACGTTGTCGAAGACTGTAGAGTAGAGCGGTCATACCCAGGGCTACCACGCCCACCAAGCCGACCAACAACACACGGGTTTGCCAATCCCTCGTCTCGGCGGCATAGACTTCCGTTGCGGGTACCTCAACCACGAATGCATGAATCCCCCTTTTGTCGACCAGGCCCCCTTCTTCGCCTCGCCCCGCTCCTCCGCTCCGCCGCGAGCGGCCCGACATTTCACGCAAGAAAAAGGAGCGTATCGCTTCGAAGCTCTCTTCGGTGACCGGCTTACCCACCAGTAACTCGTAGAGTTTCTCCCGGGTTCCGCGCGCTTTCAAATGGCCCGGAAGTATTCGTAAGATACCATCCACATCCTCGGCCTGCAGCGTAGCGCCGTCTTCTCGGGACGCAAGCCAGTCGGATACTTCCGGGGGGAGGGGCCAGGACCAGGGATGGTCTCGCCAGGGCCCCTGGTCACCACGGCCCCGGGCATCCCTTTTACGGCGACCGCGAAATCCCTGACCGTCCTCCGGAAGGGGGCCTTCCAGGGCGGGCCCTAAGGCCACCAGATTCACAAATACCGCCGACTTGGGAAGCCAGAAAGCCTGCTCCTCTGTGACGGTCTCCAGTGGAACACTCGGCTCAGGACCGGCCTGGGCAGTCACCGCGCCGGTAGCATCACGCAGAGAAACGGACTCCAGATTGGTCGAAGTCGTAAGCTCTTGCAAGGCCGCTTCCAGTCGCCGCTGGGGCACAGCGTTAAAGCGCCCATCAGCCCGAATGACCACGGCGATGGAACGCGATATATCTTCGGCCCGGTCGTAAAGGCCGTCACGCAGCGCAACCCGGGTTTCCTGATGAACACGGTACTGCCAGGCCGAAAATAAAAGCCAACCCAGGGCAAGTCCGATATAAATCCATCGTGTATTTCGCAATTCCATAGGCTCATTCTATGCCATCGTCAGGACGCAGATACAGAAGAACCCGCGCACGGGAGGGGGCAGAACCCGTGCGCAGGTTATGGAATCCGGACACCTATGCGGAGCGTGCCCGGCAGAGGGGCTATTTCTTACGGCGTTCGCCGCGGGCAGACGGGCCATCTTCACGGTTGATGACTCCGTCGCCATTCTTATCACGGGCGTCAAAGTCTTCCTGGGTCAGGTCAGGGCGGACAGCCTGCATTTCTTCAAAGCTCACACCACCATCTTCGTTGGTGTCGAGGGCTTTCATCCGTTCGCCACCACCACGGCGACCTTCCGCACCAGGACCACGCTTGCCCTCGCGCCCTTCCGGGCCACGACCTTCACGACCCATTTCCGGGCGGTCATCACGGTTCAGGACACCGTCGCCATTCGTATCACGCTTGGCGAACATTTCCGCCGTGGCATCGGGGCGTATGGCTTGCAGTTCTTCCAGACTAACGCCGCCGTCACCGTCGGTATCGGCTTTCTCCATGAATTGGCCATGGCCACGACGCCCTGGACCTCGGTCCCCATCGGGTCCCGGTCCGCGACGTCCATCCGCATTCGGTCCACGTTCCCCGTCAGGTCCTGGCCCACGGCGACCCCGTCGGCCTTCAGGACGGTCCGCCTCGTTCAGCACACCGTCATCATTCCGGTCCATACGGGCAAAGCGTTCAGCATCCACTTCCGGCTTAACCGCCTGGAGTTCTTCCAACGTGATATTGCCATCACCATTGGTGTCGGCTCCGTTGAGGAATTGCCCGCCACCACGTTTTCCACCATTGGGTCCCGGTTGCGCCTGGGCGCTCAGACCGATGAGGCAGATGGCACCGGCGGCAAGGCCGAGGGAAAGTCCCGTTACGGTCCAATCGAAATAGGTTTTATTGTTCATGACAGATCCTCCTGTTCAAGCTATTGGTTTTGCCAGCCCCACTTGGGCGGCTGTCTATATAGAGCAAGCGCGGTGCCAAAAAATATCCCCCTATTTGACGTGTAGAAACGGAAAAGTGCGCACTTTTTGCGCAAGTGGCGGATCCCGTGCGCACCTTTTTCCCCTTCGCCACCTTGGGTCCCAGCCGACAGAAGAGGTAAGATGGCGTCACGCGGTAAACTCAGGAGTAAAGAGTTCTCATGAACGAATTGATTACGTGGCGGCTGGAGGATGTCCCCCCCGAGCATGCGGTACTCGTCCTCGGCATCTTGGCAGGGGTGGGCGCCCTCTATTGTTTCTTTGGCTACCGGCTGCTGAAACTCATTCTTGGCCTGACCGGATTTCTACTCGCGGGAAGTACGGCCGCCGTGCTTGTTGGCTTCCTGAGCTACGGCAACGTCCCCGCCATGGCCGTCGCCGTATTCATCGGTGGCCTCTGCGGGGCCATGGCCCTCTTCTTCCTCTATAAGACCGGTATCTTCTGCGTGGGGATGCTCGGCGCAGTCGTTGTCGCCTATCAGATACTCCAAGGACGCCCAGAACCCTGGATACTCTGGGCCGTGGCGGGTCTGGGCCTGATGGGTGGATTCCTGGCGATTCTCATCGAACGCCCCATCATGACCCTGGCGACGGCGGCGATCGGTGCCCTGATGATGACCCAGGTGGGATTGACGGTCGCCCGGGACCAGGGACTGCTGGAGAAATTCACCGAGCAAACCGCCGAAGCGGGCGAACGATTGCCCGATCTTCCCTGGCTCACCTACGGCATGCTGGCCGCGTGGGGCATCCTCGCCCTCTTCGGCGCCTTGTTTCAATTTCGACTGGGTAAGAAAAAACGTATTCCGTCCCACGCCTGACCTTCGCCGGATGGCTTATGCGGTCTTTCGCTGACGAAAACTCCACAGACCGGCCAAGACAAGTAATATCGTCAGCAGGGCCAGGCCCACCAGCCGCGAGGCCGGAAGTGCTGCGCTCAGGAGCACCACCAGATCGTAGGGTGCCGATTCTACAATGCTACCCGTCCCGTCATCGTAGGTCACCGTAAACGTGCCCTGATCGGCGAGCAGCACAGGGGCATAATCCACCATCTGGGCATTGCTGCCGGTAATACGCGCACCGCTGTCCTTCAGCACCACCCCGTTCCGCTTCCAGACATAGCTGGAAAAACCTGCGGGCGCGATGAGGGTTAGGGGGTCGTTGTCATAAATATTTCCGGGCGTCGGCACACTCGTGATTACGCCGCCCATTTTCGGCACCAGCTTCATGAAGAAGGTATCGAAGCTCCCTGCTGCAGTGAGATTGGTCGTGCTGGCACTCGTATCAAAATCGAGGGTATTGGAGAATATACCGGTAATCAGAAAAGAGCCCGCCCCATCGTGGATAATGGTTGCCCCAACATCTCGCCCGACCGTACCCCGCTGCTCGGTCCATTTCCAGGCACCCGCACTATCCAGTTTCGTGATATAGAAATCTTCGTCGCCCGCGCTGGTCGCGATGGCCCCACCCGCACCCGGATCAAAATCTGCGGTTCCTTCGAAAGAGCCCACCACCAGAATTTCGTCAAAATTATCCACCGTCATGCCATAGGCAAAGCCATCGCTGCGCAGCTGGTGCAGCGCCGCCAGCAGCAAGGCCTTGCCCAGCCCGCGACCGCGTGCCGCCGGGTCCACTCCGGTTGGGCCGAAGAAACCCCGCGCGGTCACG
>JAUIMA010000361.1 GCA_030432675.1 Candidatus Hydrogenedentota bacterium
GGGCTATTTCTACGATCTAGAGGTATTTGTAAGTTGTTTTATAATAATAACTTACGAAAAAGGTGCCTGGACGCGATTTAGTCGCTCATGATTCGCTAACTCATTGAAACACAGTAGTTTGTATCGGCTTAGATGCCATAAGGAGGGATCCGGGGGGACCCCTCCAAAGCAGGTTATTAACAAGTTATCCACAGGCCTTGCGCAAAATCGGGTCCATCCGGTTGGTCGACGGGGTTTCTGCAGGTATTCAGCGGATTAAACCAGAAGAATCAGGTGCGGATAACCCGCAGGAATTCTTCGGGGTTCACGATGCCTTCTTTAACTTTCTGACGGCAGCGCATGGCCATGGTCTTCAGCTTTGTTGCCTTCATGATCTGATCCGAGCCCGCTTCATCGTTAATGAGCTTACGGATGGGCTCGGTAACTTCCAGAATTTCGAAAATACCTGTTCGACCCCGGTTTCCCGTGTGGTAGCAGGTATCACAGCCTTCACCCCGATAGAGTTTCTTGGTAGTTGCGGGCAATCCGAGGGATTTCAGCAGCGAAGCGGCCGGTTTGAAGTGGGTCCGGCATTCGTCACAGATGGTCCGCACGAGGCGCTGTCCGACTACGGCCGTCAGCGCACTGGAGATGAGATAGGCCGGTACATCCATGTTCCGCAGGGTGCTGATAGCTTCCGGGGCGTCATTGGTGTGCAAGGTGCTGAATACCAAATGGCCTGTCATTGCGGCACGAATTGCGATTCGTGCAGTTTCCGAATCCCGAATTTCACCCACCAGCAAGACGTCGATGTCCTGTCGGAGGGAGGCGCGGAGCGTATTGGCAAAGGTAAGGTCGATATCATTGTCGATCTGGACCTGGTTGATACCGGAAAGCTGGTATTCCACCGGGTCTTCCAGGGTGACAATACTATCGGTCATGACATTTTTCTGATTCAGGGCGGCGTAAAGACTGGTGGTCTTACCACTACCCGTCGGGCCGGTGACGAGAATCATGCCATAGGGCTTTTCGATCACCTTGATGAAGAGCGCTTCATCTTCCGCTTCCAAACCGAGATCACGCACCCCCGACAGGATAGAGGTCTGATCCAGGAGACGTAGAACAATACGTTCCCCCAGATAGGTCGGAAGGGTTGCGACCCGGACGTCGAACTCCTGTTCCCCGACTTCCATACTGATATGGCCGTCCTGGGGATGGCGGGTGTCCGTAATATCGAGTTCTGCAATAATCTTGATACGGGATACCACTGCCGCTTCCAATTCCTCTGGAATGCTGAGAATATCGTGGAGTACGCCGTCGATCCGGTAACGAACCCGCATTTCGGGCTCCTGGGGATCCAGGTGGACATCGGTGGCTCCTGAATTCACGGCACCCTCGATGATGGTGGTAACCATCTGAATGACGGAACTGCCTGATGCGGCCCGTGCGATACTCTCAAATCGCGCCATTTCGCGCTCTTCTCCGACTTCGTATTCTTCCACATCACTCACGACATTGTTCTCCGTAGCGTTTGAACTATCAATGATTGCTGAAATTTCAATGGTTTCGGTGATATTTACGACTTTTTTCGGGGCCCTGCCGGACTCAGCACCCGTTGTATCCGCGCCACTAATGTGTCCATAGCGAGAGGCCAATTCGGCCCGAATGTCCGTGCAGGCGGTAATACTGGCATGAATTCGTTTACCAAGGATAAGGCCGGCGTTCTCCAGTTTACCCAGTGCCTGGGGACTGGTAATCAGCACGTCGAGACGGTCATTCACCAGGCTGACTGGAATGAATTCGTATTTCTGCGCGACACTTTGGGCAATTGCTTCCAACGCTGCGGGTTCACTCGGTGATTTCTGGAGGGTCACAAAGGGGATATCGTGTTGCAAACTGAAGGCTTGCGCTACGTGCTCCGGAGCGACGTAGCCTTTATCAACAAGAATATTGCCCAGGAGACGTCCACTACGCTTTTGCAGGGTCAGGACTTCGGCGAGTCGATCACGGGTCAAGACGCCCATCTCAACCAGGGCCTCACCGAGACTGGTATCGACTGCGCGGGTGGCATTGCTGTGGAATTCGTAGCGCAGCAACTCTTCGATGGCTCCGAAGGAGACTTTGCGCTGATTCACCAAGAGCTTGTACCAGGGGGTTCCAGTATCGGCTTCCGCTTCTTTGGCCCGTTCCAGATCGTCACGAGAAATAAGATCTTGCTTGACCAGATTTTCGCCAACCCGGATACTTCGCTTTCGCGCACACATACCTTGCGGTCTCTCCCAACCGGTTACCACAGACGAAGTTCATTATAGAAGGACCAAGAATGGATCGCAAAGTGCTATTTTTGTCAGCGCCGACCCAACCCGGCCCGTGGACAGGTGTTCCACATCATCGGCCATTTTTGCGCGTTTTGCAAGTATTTTATTGGGCAGAGGCTTGGTCTTAGCGGCATAGTGCCTGTATTATCGAAATGGTTGCCGCCCTGCGTCAGGGGCGACTATGGAGAAGAAGGGATATCATGGAAACGTCTGAAAACGATGCCGACAAGACGGAAGGCCTGGCCGCCACAGAGCCGGTGAACTATCTTCAGCTGGGGGGAAGTCTTCTCATTGTATTGCTGATAGGGACGAATTTGCTCACCTGGGCTTACTACCGCAACGAGGCCAGAACGGCCGCATCCGCCACGGTATCCCCTATGGCCGCACCCCCGACGGCACCCCGTCCGTCGCAGCGTCCCGAGGCCATGCTGGCCGTGAATGAAGCGCCGCAGAAGACCGACTACGCGATTACGAACGCCCACGATCACCTCTATATGCTCAAGCATCTGGATAAGTATATGAAGGCGGCGAAAGAATTTGGCATTGAGCGAACGGTATTTGTGGCGAGTTCGGAGTTTACCTTTCTCGGCACCAAAGGGGACATGACCAAGCTCAACGATTGGAGCACCCGGGAAATCCTGAAGGCCGCAAAGAAGTATCCGGGAAAGATTATCCCCTTCGCCACGCTCCACCCCGATGATCCGGATAAGGTGGCACTGCTGAAAGAGTATGTGGCGGAAGGCGTGATGGGCCTGAAACTCTACACGGGCCACAGCAATTTTCATGATCGATCCCTGGACGTGCCGGAAATGGACCCCGTCTATGCCTATTGCGCGGAGACGGGGCTGCCCCTGCTCTGGCACGTGAATATGGCCAAATATACCAAAGAACTTTTTCAGGTGCTCGATAAGTACCCGAATCTTACCGTGATCATTCCCCATCTCGGTGTGGGATTCTGGCGGCCCGATGGCCAGGTCATGGGTGAAGTGGAACACATGCTGGCTACCTATCCCAATACCTACGTGGACACCAGCTTTGGTACGCGGGAGATTCTCGTGGGCGGCCTGGAAAAAGTCACCGCCTACACGGATATTTTCAAAGACTTTTATGAAAAGCATCAGGACCGCATCGTATGGGGTACCGATATGGTGGTGACGGGTAATAAAGAAAAAACGGAGGCGTGGGTGAAGTCCGTCATCCGTGCCTGTCGTGACCTCCACGAGAAAGATGTCTATACCTTCTGGATGGCGGCGGAAGGCTCCGGGTATGCCTATGGCCGGGGCGACAACACCTATGGCACCCTGCGGGGCCTGAATTTGCCTGACGATATTCTTAAGAAAATCTACGAGACCAACATGGACAAGGTCTTAGCATCTGTGGATAAAAAGTAGCAGTGCACGACCAGGTTACGAATTGGAATCCTCGCTGGTGCGCGTTTGCAGGGGCTCTTTGAAAGTAAGCGTGCGGTAGGGAAAGGGAATTTCGATCCCGGCTTCGTCGAGGGCCCGTTTTACGGCGGCGATGATTTCGTCCCGTGATTTTCGGATGTCCAGGGGCGTGGGGCCGGCCCACCAGGTGACTTCAAAGTTGATGCTGCTGTCGGCGAATTCCTGGGCGAAGATTTCGATGGGTTTGTTGGTGTGCACCGTGGCGCACCCTTCCACCGCTTTCCGTATAACTTCTCGCGACGCATCCACGTCTTCGTCGTAGGCAATACCTGCAATGACGGTGATCCGGCGGTCACCCCAATTGGTCAACACGTCTACGGGGTTCTTAAAGATGGTCGCATTGGGCACCACCACCAGCTCGCCCGATACCCGTCGGATCAGGGTGTTGCGAATGGTGATGTCTTCCACTTTGCCCGTGATTCCTTCACACTCGATGAAGTCCCCATTTTCAAAGGGGAAGCGCCACAGAATCAGGATACCGGCAAAGAAGTTTTCGAAGATATCTTTGAAGGCGAAGCCAATGGCGACGGAGCCAAGGCCAAGGCCCGCCAGCGCCCGGGCGGGGGTCAGGCCGGGGAATACGATCATGGCCGCCACCATCAGTCCGAGGCACCAGATGCCAATGAGCAACAGGCGCTGAATCAGATCGCGCAAGGAGCCCCGTAATTTTGTTCGCCCCAGGAGCCGGTCGGAGAATTTTGTGAAGGCCCAGGTGGCCAACCAGGTGAGCAACAGAATCACGGAACCGGCAAGGAGAAGGGGGAGGTGTTCGAGGAAATCGCGGCTGATGTCGACGACCGTGCGGAGTACGGAATTAACGGTTACCTGCGCCGCGTCTTCGGCGAATTCCTCCAGGTTATCGGGCACGTCCGGTGTGCTGCTTGTATTCTGAGCGATGGCTACCTGACCTGCCAGGGAAAGTAGCACGGTCATGGTTGGGATGAAGGTCAGGCGTTTCCACGTGGTGCGGGTCATTGTCGCGTTCCTTTCACGGCTACAGGCCATCGTCTTGCCCGTTCATCTTAAACAGGTTTGATCCAAAAAGCCAAGGGGTGCCGTTCGGCGAAGGCCCACTACGGTGCGGGGACGGTCGTCATTTTTTCGGCCAGCTTCGCCCCTTCCTCAAGGAATACTTCGCCCAACCCATCGCCATAGAAGGAGGCGGTTACTTCATAACCACTCAGGTGATATTCGTCTTTGGTGAGAATATAGCCGATGTGATCGTTGGTGCAGGCAACGATGACGGGGTGGGCGCTCCCCCCCTCGCGGAGAGACTGCTTGATGGCGAGCCCAATGGCGGTGATGGGTTCGCCGGGAATGGTGATGAGGTGGAAGTCGTTGATTTGAAGCCCATAGAGCGGGGTGGCATCGGGAAAGAGCACCTGCAACGCCACGGCCAACTGCTCTTCAGTGACCTGGTATTCGTCGCCCGCAATTTTAAGAAAGTCGGGGGCCGGTGTTCGTTCGGGCAGGTGGACGGTGTGATTGTGCAGGGCGAATCGGGTTACGGGACCCGTGTGGATGGCGTCGGCCAATTGGCTGGCCGCGATAGCGACCCGTCGGCCATACTGCTCCGCCATTTCAAAGCGGCTCCCGCCCGTGTAGCCCCGGGGTGCCACATCCCCTTCCGAGCCATTGGTGTAGATACAGGTGACGTCATGGCCCACCAGGTCTTCCACGTTGCGCTGCATGACACCCGCCCATCCGCCGGAGATCTCCATGATTTTTTCCGTCATGATCGTGCCGTGGGCGGTGTAGTTGACCAGGAGGGCCAGGGGGGTGCCGTTGCTGCGGTCAAGGCGGACGATGGTCATGTCCTCATCGGTGGGCGCACCGTCGTGGCGGCGATTCCGGTTCATGCCGCGAAGGGGCACCACGCCGGTGCCCGCCGTCACAGGTTCGAGGCGGCCATGGGCTTCCTTCAAGGCCGCCGCGACCCGATCCGAAACAAACTGCAGGACTTCCTCGCTGAAGATGCCAATGTGGGGATTGCCCAATACGTTGTTTCGATCCATGGACATGCCCTCGAGTCCCGCGTGGTCGTGGCTGGCCGCCATGATGACCGAGTCGTAGGTGAGCCCGGGAATATTGGCTTTGCGGACCGTCTCTTCGACCAGCGAGCGGGGTGTGGTGCATATGTCGAGACCCACCAGCGCGGCGAGGGTGTCCTCCGATTGCATGACGACGACCTTGGCATAGATGGTGTCATGGATACCCGTGGCGGGGATGCCGTTCCGTGCGCCGTAGCCGCCGAGCTGGGTCGGGATGCCCGCTTCGAGGGGGGTGATGCTGGCGCGGGCACAACCGGCCTGAAATTCGGCGGTGGCCGTGGTGACGAGGAGCAGGCTGAGACAAAGGGCGATTCGATGCATGGGGCGGGTCTCCTTTAAGGGAACGGTAGGGTGCCTTTGTATTAGAGCATAGACCGGGGCGGGCTGTCGTGGGTGTCGTTTGGGAAGTGGGACGGGGACTGCACCGACGTGATGTCGAGCACCGAGCGTAGAAAACTTCTTGGCGGAATGGGGTTTGGTGACTACGGGTGATGTACTTGGAAGTCGGGGCCGTCCCCCTCTACTGGGTGGACTTTGCACTCATAAGGCCGTTCGTACCTCACGTCCGTATAGGTGGCACCCGTGTGGAGAGTGAGGTGCATTTTGGAAGGGGGACAGCCCCGACTAGTGCGTGCTCGTGTCTGGGCGACGATGTGGATGTAGCCCGCGGGCTGTTGTGTGTGGGTTTATTCGTGACGTCGGTGCAGTCCCCGGGGACTGCACCGACGTGATGTCGAGCACCGAGCGTAGAAAACGTCTTGGCGGAATAGGGTTTGGTGACTACGGGTGATGTACGTGGACGTCGGGGCCGTCCCCCTCTCCCTCCCGTGTCTTAATAGTTCAGCGGCATGGGTGTGATTGCAGGTAGCCCTCTTCACCCACAAGCATCCCCCGCTTCGCTCCTCCGCTTGAGGGTGGCACCCCCGCGTTTTTTTGTATG
>JAUIMA010000362.1 GCA_030432675.1 Candidatus Hydrogenedentota bacterium
CGCTAACACAGGACTGAAAATTGAGCCCCTGGCTGGCACCGCCACTCAGCACCACACTGTCGATAGCACCACAGGATTTCACGGCCTCGAAGACCCGGGCCAGTTCATAGCACATGCCCGCCGCCACCGCCCGGATCATTTCTGCCCGGTCCGTGGAAGGTCCCATGCCCAGCAAGCACGCGCTGCCAAGACAATCCGGCGCCAGCGCATTGGGCCGGTTGAGCCAGGGCAGGGCCACCAGTCCCTGGGCAGGCAACACAGCCGACGCAAAGAGCGCCCGCTGTTTTTCCAGGGCACGCCGGGTGTTTCGATCCACAAACTGTTCCAACGCCCAATCCCAGGTCACATTGCCCGTCAACAGGGGTTGGATAACCAGTTGCCCCGGGGCGTGGGGTGCAGGTATGGCAAATTGGAACGGCGATGTACCGGTCATCGTTTCGGGCAGACAAAAGTTTCCAACCCACGCCGTCCCGAGGGAACATTGGAGCGGACGTTGCGAAACGTGGGCCACGGAGAGAAATCCCGCTTCGTGGTCCATATAAGGACCCGCCACCGGAATCCCCTCAGGCAGACCAAAGCGCTTGGCCCCGGCCGCCGACAAGGCCACCGTATCGTGGCCCACACGGAGGGGAGCGAAGAAATCGGTCGTGCAATCGGCCAGGTCGGCGAGTTCTTTACTCAGCGCGTTCCGCCGCGAATCGTAGACGCCAATCTGCATGGCATTGCACACATCCTGACGCCACACCCCTGTAAATTGGTGAAAGGCATACTCACCCGCCCCCACGTAGATGTTCTTCTCGTGAAAAAGTGCGGGATTCCGTTCGGACAGCCAGGCCACGCGGGCCAACCCCATGCCCGGCTCATCGCGCTGGGTCCGGGTGCGCCAATAACGGACTGGTTTCGAAGCCGCCAACGCCTGGAATTCAGGAAAGGCCCGCCCGTCGTTCCAGAGCATCATGGGGGTCAAGGCCTCCCCGGTCTCGCGCTCGGCGATAATCGTGCTGCCCCCCTGGGCGGCAAGCGCCACGCCGCGGACCCGTTCCAATCCGCCCAGTGCCTTACCCACGTGGCGAACGGCCTGACGCAGTACCCGCGCCACCACGTCCGGGGATTGCTCCCGTCGGCCCGTGGCATCCGTCTCCACCGGAAGACGGCGCTCGACTCCGTGCAGCAGGGTGCCCGCAGCACGGTCGTACACCGCCACCTTCAGGGCCGTCGTGCCCAAATCGATACCGATTAGCATGGCGCCCCTCCCACATAATGCAACTGCTTAACGCACTGGTCGAGCCAGGCGCGATGAGCGCCTTCGACCCCGTCGTCCACAATCAAGTGGTCTATGGCATCCCAATCCGCAAACTTTACAAAGGAGGTACGACTCAATTTCCGGCTATCGGCCACGAGCACCGTCTCTTCTGCCACGTCGATCATGGCTTCCGAAACCCGGCCAATGCCCAAGTCCGTGGTGTAGAGTCCCCGTTCGTCCAGTGCGTCGGCACCGAGAATCGCCAGGTCCACGCGAAACTTCCGCAGGTTATCTTCGGTCAGGCTGCCACTGAGGTCGGGGCTGTTACTCCGCACATTCCCGCCCAGCAGGACGACTTCCATTTGTGGAAAGGTATGGAGCGCCGACGCCACCGCGAGCGAGGAGGTCAGTACCTGAAGCCCCGCAACGCCGCCCAGTGCACGGGCTACTTCCAGGGTGGTCGTTCCCGTATCAATGACAATCCGCATGCCCGGCGCCACCAACGCAGCGGCGGCCTTGGCTATGGCCCGCTTCTCCCCAATACTGGTGCGGTTTCGTTCCAGAAAGGCAAACTCCGCCACCGACTGCTGGGAAAAAATCGCGCCACCATGGGTCCGGGTCAACGCGTTTTGCCCTTCCAGGGCCTCCAGGTCGCGGCGAATCGTCATGGGCGTCACGTCAAAATCGGCGGCCAACTCCAGCACAAAGACTTCCCCCTCTGACGAGAGGCGCTCGAGAATGGCGCTCCGTCGGGTAGTCGCAGTCTGTTTTTTGGCCGTGCCGTTTTTCATGGGAGCTCCCTATACCGTCGCAGGCGCTTCAGAAAACTGCGCCAGGGTCTGGCGAATCCTATCCACCACAAAGTCGACCAGTCCATGGTCGGCGATGAGCGGCAACTTGGTCAAGAGTGCCGGCGGACAATCTGCCTTGTAGGTCTGGGCACTGATATCCAAGCCGGAAGAAACCAGGGCCGCCGCAATCGCCTTCGCGGAATCCAAATCGCGAATGAACAAGGTAGACATGTGCCCGTAGCCTTCCACCGCAGTAACCAATCCATCAAAGTCCTGGGCCACCGCACGAAGGCGCTCCGCGAAATATTCACCCACCGAACGGGTCACCCCGGCATTGGCCTTCGCCCAAGTCAGGGTAATCAGGTAAGCCAGCGAAGCCAGCTCTTCCTGCCCATTGGTTACGAGGGCGCCAAACTGGGGCAGGTCGTTGTCCATCGCCGCACTGAAGATAATGCGCGATGCCGGATACTCGCCACCGGGGAAACCTTTCCCCACCGAAACAAAAGTCGGCTTGAGGCCGTAATCGCGGAACATGAATATTTCGTGGTTCCAGATACACGACTGAATCTCGTCACACACCGTCGGTACGTCGTGCGCGGCACATAAATCATAGGCCGCGTGCAGAAACTCCCGACTCAGCAGAAGGCCCCCATAGTTCATCATCACGATCTCGTGAAAGAACCCGGCAATCTGCGTAGTTGCCGTGTTGTACTCCGCAAAGACCCGGGCAAGGTCTTCGTGGTTATTCGGACGCACCGTCACCACCTGGAAAGCACCGGCCGACGCCAGCCGCTCGGCCATTTCCGGCCACATGCCCCGCATGATCTGGGTCAATATCGTCGTGCCGTGATAGTTCCCGCCCAATCCGCCTTCTTCATCGCCCACCACCAGAATAACGGGTGTCTTCCCCGCGTATTGGGGCGTCCCCATCCCCGGCTGCACCCGATAGAAGCGCGCCAGAATCATCTTCAGCGCCGCTTCCAGTGCCAGGCTACCGGTCTCCAGGTTGAGCACCCGGTTCATCACATCCAACTGACGGGTCGAACGGATGGCTTCCAGGCCCGTGTCATCGTCGAACGCAAGGCCATTCACGGTGGCCACCAGGGCCTGCTCCAGCAATCGGGTAATGTGCCCACGCGTGTTGTTGTGGGTTGCGTTGGGAATGCCCAGACGTCGGGCCTGATCAATAAGCCCATACCCGGGAAAACCATGACCCAGCGACGCATGGTAGTGTTCGCTTTTTGTCGTGAGATAGAGCCGCCCGTTTTCGCCGATGCGATAAGGACCCAGCCCGCTCACAGGTGCCAGCGCCGTCTTCGTGGCCCCGTTGAAACTGTCAATCGATGCTCCGGGCGACGTTTCGGAATGCCCCCCGACTATCACCTGCTCCCCCACCTGCGCGCGCAACGCCGCGATGCGGGCCTGAAAATCCGCCGGGAAAAAGTCGACTGCCGTGCGCCCCATGTCGGTCACGTCAGATTCGGAAAGGCCATTCAGAAACGCGTGACCGCAGCTCGCCATCGCCACGTAGCCATCGCCACAAAGGTCCGCGAGGGACAGGCACACCGGGACAAATTCCGTTTGCTTCACAGGGTCACTCCAAGTAGGTTCTGAGAGAAATGTTCTTTCTTGTTCGATAATGTGCTTTAGAATATCCAAGACAACACCAGAATGCAAGCGATAATTCGGAATCGCCGGCGTCCTGAACGCACCGTGCATCGCCCACGGAAGTGCGTAATGTCACAATACTGTTAAGGTGTCCGTTACTTACCACTAGGTAGTGTAAGTCAAACCAGACTTACCCCGGAAGACCCGCGCAGATTCACCCCGCATACCAAGAAAAACTCTTGACAAGCACTCTATGGTGGCGTATAAGAAATATAGAGACACTCATACATTTTAACGGGTGTCCTATCTCAATAGTGTTACGAACAGTGGCATCAATAGCGTCAAATGGGAGCATTCAACAAGGAAGGAGAACCGCTATAGTTCCATAAGGCAACTGCAGAACACCTTCAAATGATATCGCACGTCGGGTGCGATAGTTGCGGCAACATGCAATTCGGATTCACAAAGGAGAAATTACCATGGGTACGCAAGCTGGGGACAAGCGAACAGGATTTACCTTGATCGAATTACTGGTCGTTATTGCAATCATTGGTATTCTGGCGGCAATTCTTTTGCCCGCGTTGGCGCGGGCGCGGGAGGCAGCCCGCCGCGCATCGTGTCAAAACAATCTCAAGCAAATGGGGCTTACCTGCAAAATGTACGCCAATGAGTCCAGAGGGGAACTGTGGCCCACCTGCGGTAAGTACGATAAAGACGCCTGTGGCGAATTTGATATGAATGCCTATCAGATCGACATGCACGCCCTCTACCCCGAATACATGACCGACGCCTTTATCTGGGTCTGCCCTTCGGATTCGGATGGCGTTAAGGCCGAGCAAGGCCGTTGGAACGTGGACAGCGATCCCAACAAGCCCATCGCCCCGTGTGAAATTGATGACTTGTGTTACATCTATCACAGCTGGATCATCGATCCGGAATGGCTTGTACCCTCGGGCACCGACGTCAACAGCGTTACCGGTACCGGGGACCTCGACGTCTCCCTGCCGCTGGCCTTCGGCAATTTCCTCAACGACTGGGGCACCAACTACAACATTGACCCCGGTGGCCCCACGGAAGACACCACACCCTCCTGGGTCACCGATCCGGTGAAACATGCTGCGGGCTTACCTTCCTTCGACGAGAATATCAGCGCCACCTTGGCTTCGGGCGAAGAAGTGACCATGATGCGCTTCCGGGAAGGCATCGAACGCTTCCTGATCACCGATATCAACAATCCCGCCGGTGCCGCAAAGGCACAGAGCGAAATCTGGGTCATCTACGATGACTACGATATCGAACACCCCGAATGGATGAATCACATCCCCGGAGGTGGAAACATCCTCTACATGGACGGCCATGTGGAATTCGCCAAGCTCGGCGACGATGACGGTCCCTACAGCAAGGCCTTTGCCTGGTTCAAGACCCTGTAGCGGGGACAAGCGGCACATACAACAGCCATACGATAGAAGGCACCCCAAGCCATCGGGGTGCCTTTACGTTTCAGGGGATACGTTAGATGGGCCAAGACGGCGAATGAACCCCGGCCCCGTAGCGGACGTAGTAATGTGTAACCCAGTGCACTCACTACCCGCGAGAGGTCTGAATGATTCAAAAACATGCCAGAATTCTATTCGGGAAAGCCCCCGCCCCGGCCATGTTGCTCGTCCTGTTAATACTTGGCGCGTGCCACCAAACGGCACAAGACAGGACGCAGACGCCTGCCGCAGAGGTGGTCAACCGCTCCGATCGCCATCTGCTCGGACTCGTTGCACAAGGAGACACCGGACACCCGGTGGACATCCTGAAAAAGCGCGTCAGCGACTACAATGAAACGCAAATGGCGGGCTTTACCGAAGCCATCCTGGAAGAAGCCGTGCGCCAACGGCCTGCATTTTCCTACCGGAACGAATTTCTCGTTGACTCAAAGGCTTTGCTACCCGAGGAAATATTCGAAGAGCTCTACACCGAGGCCTTCCGACGACAGTGGGAGGAGGCCGCCCCCGTAATAAGATACGTTCGCACCAACGAAGGTGCAAACGCCACACTCCCCGCCGCCGACCTCGCGCTTCTTAAACACTACTATTTAAAGCTGGAAGACCCTACCCAATACCCCGTACTGCACCCGCTAGACCAGACTATGAACTGCTTTAACGAACCCACGGCTGCAACGCTGCAACGGCGAATTCGCCAGATTCTATCCCGAAGCGGGCCCCCAGGAGCCGCCATGCTGGATGACCTGAATATCACCGAAGACCAGCGCCATGCCCTGGCCACCAAGACAGACTTATGACCCCACCCAGTAGACCAGACTCTCCCCTTCCGTGTATTTCCGTGCCTTCCGTGGTAGATACACCGACGTCCTCATACGGACCGCAGATAACAGAATTCCCAACTACGGAGAACCTGATATGAAACGAGTACGAACGACCGAAGCCCTCAAAACCCTATTGTGTGCCCTGTTTCTCCCTCTGATGCTCTACGGGGTCGGCCAGAAGTTGTTCCCCGACACGGTTGATGACCTTCGTGAAGCCCACCTGATTCCACCGCCTGGGATAGATGTCGAAACCTTATCCGATCGGGAGCTACTCGAATACCTTGCCGGTGACTACTGCCGTTGGCCCATCCCCCCATTGAAGGAACGGGCAAGCCACTATACCGAGGTGGAATTGTCCGACTTATCCGACCTCATCATAGAAATGGCCTTCCCCCTGCGCCCGGAAGACGAAATCGGATTGGGCTTTTTAGGCATTACGGACAGGTACTTGCCGCCCGAATGGGCCTATTACACGGAAGAGGAAGGCATGAAGAAACGCCGGGCACACACCCAGCCGGTCATTGACTTTGTCCGCGCGCAGCGCTTGCAAAGCGCAATGCGAACGCCGGAAATCCTGGAACAGCTTCGAGACTATTATCTGGCCCTGGATAACCCGGCCATCTATCCCCAGTTACGCCCCTTCGGCTCCCACTGTGGAATGGGCGACCCCGACGCCTGGAATTTGCGAGAGGCCATCATCGACATCTTTGACGAGAGCGGGCCCCCAGGAGCCGCCATGCTGGATGACCTGAATATCACCGAA
>JAUIMA010000363.1 GCA_030432675.1 Candidatus Hydrogenedentota bacterium
CCGAAGAGTCGTCTTACCCAATTGCCCGTTTTTCGCTCGTTCCCACGGTCCCCCGTGGGAATGCCTACCTTGCCGCTCCTGCGGCGATTCGCCGAAGGCGAAAGGCGGGGTGGCGGGGCGTTCGGGATCGACCGCCGGATACTTCGCAGGGCTTCTCCCGGAGTACCGGAAGGGTAGCCCGTTACGCCGGAGGACCTGTGTAACGAGCGCAAAACCCTTTCCTCCAAGGAGCTTGGTAAATCCCTTGGAGTGCGTAAGCTTGCTTACGCTTTTACGGAGTGAGCTTGCTCACGGCACAGGCCGGTGGGCGATGGTTAAACCTGCTTCCAGGGGTGGGGAGCAAGCTCCCCTGAGAAAAGCGGCAGCAAGCTGCCGCACTCCAAAGAGTCGTCTTTCCCAATCGCCTTTTTTTGAACGACTACCTTGCCGCGCCCCATAGTTCCTTCGAATACCTGTGCTACCATGATTCCCCGTGCCAACCACGACAAGGAGTGTCTCATGACCATGTCTTTTTCGCTACCGCCCCTACGGCACCGCGCCATCGCCCTGGTGCTCTTTGTGGGGCTTTCGTGTTTGCCCGCCGCCGCCGAAAGCCCCGCTGCCTCCTGGGAACACGGCGTGGTGGCGGCGGACCACGAATTGGCCAGCCAGGCGGGTGTGGAAATCCTGCAGGCGGGCGGTAATGTGGTGGACGCCGCCGTGGCCACGGGCTTTGCCTTGTCGGTGTTACGTCCCGGAAGCGCAGGCTTGGGCGGCGGGGGCTTCATGGTTATCTGGGACGCCGATAAGGGCGAATCCATCACCCTCGACTTTCGGGAGCGCGCACCGGGGGCGGCAACACGGGATATGTTTACGAAGGCCCAACCTGACGGGACGATTCCGTCCAGCGAGAAGGGCGGGATGGCCATCGGTGTGCCGGGTCAGGTCGCGGGCCTTTGTCATGCGCTCAAGCACTACGGCACCCTGCCGCTGGCAGAGGTCATTGCGCCCGCACTTCGGTATGCGGAGGAGGGCGTCCCCCTCGACGAACATGAGGTCGCCGGACGTCGGGCCATCGCGAAGGAATTCGAGGCAGACCCCACACTCCAGGTGAAATACCGTGGACTCTGGAGGGAGTATCTGCGGGAAGGTAAGCTGGCCGTGGGAGACCCGTTTCATTCGCCCCAGGCAGCGGCACTCCGGGTGTTGGCGGACGAAGGCCCCGCAGCCTTCTATACGGGAGATATGGCTCGCGCCCTTGTGGATTGCGTCGCGGCACAGGGCGGCATATGGCAACTGTCCGACCTAGCGAATATGGACGTGGTCACCCGCAAGCCCATCACGGCCCAGTTCGAAGGTGTTCAGATTGTTTCCATGCCGCCGCCTTCCAGTGGTGGCGTCGCCCTGGTAGAGACCTTGAACATCCTCGCGGCTTTCGAGTCCACCACCCTGAAGGGTCCCCTTTCTGGCCTGGGACACAATACGCCGGAGTATCTCCAGTTGCTCACCGAGTCCCTGAAGCACGCATTCGCGGACAGGGGCACTTTTCTGGGGGACGCCGATTTTCACGACGTGCCCGTAGAGCGGCTGACGAGCACTGCCTACGCCCAGTCAATCGCCGGACGCATCCGCCTGGACCAAACCCAGCCCCCCTCAGCCTATGGGTCGGCGGTGGCACCCGATGATGCCGGTACGACCCACTACGCCGTCATGGACGCAGCGGGCAATGCGGTGGCCTGCACGGAAACCATCAACACGGCCTTCGGCAGTTGGGTGGTCGAGCCCACCTATGGCATCGTGCTGAACAACGAGATGGATGACTTCACCGCCCGGCCCGGCGAGCCCAATGTCTTCGGGCTCATGCAGTCCGAATCGAACACCGTCGGTCCCCGACACAAGCCCCTCTCCAGCATGACCCCCACGATCATGGTGCGCGACGGGAAGGCGATTCTCGCGCTGGGGGCTTCGGGCGGGCCGCGCATCATCAGCACCACAATTCAGGTGTTGCTGAATAGCTGGCGCTTCGACATGTTGCCGGAAGCAGCGGTTGCCGCGCCCCGATTGCACCATCAATGGAGTCCCGACGTGCTCTATCTGGAGTCGGGATTGGCCCAGTCGCCGGTGAAAGATGCCCTGAAAGCAAAAGACCACCAGATTACCCAGCGGGATAATCTGGCGGCCTGTCAGGTGGTCGCAATGAAGGCGGGACGGCTCTACGGCAAGAGCGATGACCGCAAGCATGGGCGTGCGGCGGGACATTAACCGTCGGGCACTTCGTGGCGCTTCTCCCGGAGGACCGGAAGGGTAGTGCGTTACACCGGCGGACCGGTGTAATGAGCGCAGATAATTATTCATACAGCCACGCAATCGGGAAGGAACGGAAGCGGGACGAAATCATCTTGGTGCCTTCTTTCGAGACGTAGTAGCTCAAGAGCACCCGACCGTGGTCGAAGGTGGCGCTGATGTAGGAATAGCCGCTCATGAAGGAAGCGTCTTCTTCGTCGGCTTCGATGTTCTTCTTGTGTTCCCAGGTCTTGCCCTCGTCTTTCGAAATGGCGACCGTGAGGGGTGAACGTTTTCCACCGTGTCCCGCGCCTTCCACAAAGCTGTCGTTCCAGATGAGAAGCAGATCACCAGTGGAGGGAATACGACGCAGGGTGGCAGGGGCTTCCGGTGCGCGCACGCCCCAGTCGCTGCCTTCGCTCCACATTTCGCCACCGTCTTCCGACCAGGACGCGCCGATGTGGCCCAACTGATTGCGGAAGATCATGAGCACGCGTCCGTCATTCATTTCCAGGCATTCGGGCTCCATAGCCCCCCGCTGGGCGTAGTCCACGGTGTTCTTGCTGGCCCGCCAGGTTGTGCCGGCGTCATCGGAAATCCACGTGCGGCAGGTGAAATGATTGACCTTCTCCACATCTTCCGTCCAGGCAACGGGCACAAGCAAACGGCCGGTGGAGAGGCGCACCACCCGGTCGTTGTTCATCACGTGGTAGCCCGCCATATCGGTAACGAGGGAGGCTTCGCCAAAGGTCAGCCCGCCATCCGTGGAGCGACGGAGGTAGACATCGAGGTCGTTCATGCTGTTCTTATGGAGGTAAAACATGCCCACTTCCGAGTCCGAGAGCTGCTGGAAGGTGAGGGACATGATGTTCTTCTTGCCGATGTTTTCCTGGAGGACCGTCTTCTCACCCCAGGTCTGGCCACCGTCCGCCGAGATGCGGCCCACGATGCGGGCCTTGGCAAAGTCGCTCCAGTCATTCATAAACTCGGTCGTGCCGTAGAGATAGCGGCCATCGTTGAGGACGTGGACATCCCCTTCGCTGTAGCGGGGGTTTTCTTCCGTCGCGGGATAGACTTCCGAGACGAGCATGCCCTCGGGGTGGGTCGGGGCGTCGTGGGCCATCTGGAGGAGGGCCTGGGCAGCGCGTACCCGGGCATCTTCGTAGTCGTCGTCGAGTTGGGTAATCAAGAGGGCCTTGAGATGGTGGAAGCCTTTTTCGCCCGCGAAGGTGGCGGCCATGGTGCGTAGCGTGGGGTTGTCGCTGAAGAGGTTCCGCTCGAGCTCCACGATACCCGCAGGATCACCCAGGGAAGCCAGGGCGTGGTCGAAAAAACCATTGGCCATCTCGTCGTCAAATCGCTTCAGGCAATCACGCAATGCCGGGATGTCGGAGGCGTCCCCCACCCGACCGAGGATCCAGGCAGCAATGCGGGCCGTGTCTTTGTCGTCGGACTGGATTTGCTGGCGCAGGTGGGCGAGGGCTTCTGCATTGCCCCACCGTACGAGGGCGGCGGCGGCCATGAGGGCGCGGTTGGTGTTTTCTTTATCGGCGAAGGCCTTTCGCATATCCACGCCGTCACCGAGCACCCAGACTTTATACGAGCTTTCGGCCGCGTGGATGTGGGCGTAGGGGTCCGGGCCGTCGAGCAGGTCAAGGAGGATTCGGGCCTTGCTATGGTCTCCCGCGCGCACCAACTCCCGGGCGAGGCCACAGCGGTGTTGGAGGTCGGTCACTGTGTCGAGCATGGGTTCGACGGCGGCGCGGACTTCCTCGCCGTAGCCCGCGAGGGTAAGGGCTTCCGCGGCGTGCATGGCGGGCCAGAACTCATCGGACTGGAGGGTGCCACGTAGGATAGTGAGGCACTTGGCCTCCTGGGCATCGGTCAGGGTGATGAGGGCTTCGCCGTGGGTGGTCGCAGCGGACAAGGCAACGAGTAGAAAGGCCAGCAGGGCCCGGAGAGATTTTGGCATGGTCATAGTGCTCCGTCGTGGGGTAGAGTTGTTATAACCAATTATAGGATGGGGAGTGGGGAATTACAACCTGGATTCCAGTTCAGATGTAGAAGGGTGGCACCCTTGCCGCATTTCTTTTGCTTGGCTCGTGACCACGGTCCCCCGTGGTAATGCATTCGGTTCCGCTTCTGCGGGACATGGGTGGCACCCTTGCCGTTTTTGTTGTGAGTCGCCATAATCGGGGGTGCTTGAAACGTGAAGGACTTTCTATGCGACACCGTATACTCCTTGGCCTTGCGGCTTTTATGCTCGCTACGTTTGCTGCGGCCGACACGCGGCCCAATATTCTCATTCTGTTCGCGGACGACATGGGCTATGAGGATGTGGGCTGTTTTGGCAGCACGATAAAGACGCCCCACATCGACGGACTGGCCCGGGAGGGGATGCGCTTTACCGACTTCTACGCCGGCGCACCGAACTGTTCGCCGTCCCGGGCGGCGTTGATGACGGGGCGTATTGCGTCGCGCACGGGGATCTTCAATTACATTCCCCCCGCTCATGGGATGCACCTGCCGTCGGATGAAATCACGATTGCCCAGTTGCTGCAAAAGGCGGGGTATGCCACGGGACTTTTCGGCAAGTGGCACCTGAGTCATACCGACATGGACAGCGCCCAGCCCAAGCCTGCGGACTATGGCTTTGATTACACCTATTGCACGCGGAACAACGCGGAGCCTTCACACAAAGACCCGGACAACTTTTATCGCAACGGTACGCCCTTGGGGGTGCAGGCGGGCTACTCGTGTCAGCTCGTGGCCGACGAAACGATTGGGTGGCTCCAATCCCGGGAAGCGAGTGCCCCGCCCTTTTTTGCCTACGTGGCCTTTCATGAGCCCCATCAAAAGCTGGCGTCTCCCCCCGAACTGGTGGCGCAATATGAAGCGGCCGGGAAAAAGGATGCGCTGTATTTCGCGAACATCGCGAACCTGGACAAGGCCATCGGGCGCATCCTCGCGTCTCTCGACGAACTCGATCTGACGAAGGAAACCTTCGTTTTATTTGCGTCGGACAACGGGCCGTGGCGGGAAGGTTCGCAGGGGCCGTTGCGGGGCAAGAAGTCGGACATTTGGGAAGGGGGAATTCGGGTGCCGGGTATTATGCGTTGGCCCGCTCGAATCCAGGCGGGCGCTACGTCTTCGGAGCCGGTGGGGGTGGTGGATATGTTGCCAACCCTGGCGGCACTCGCGGAGGTTGCGAGCCCAGCCGATCGCGCGATTGACGGGACGGATCTGACGCCCCTTTTTCGCGGTGAGTCGATAACCCGCGAGCGGCCCTTATTCTGGTTTTTCTATCGCAACAGCCCCCAGATGGCCCTCCGTTCGGGGGATTGGGTGCTGAACGGCTTTATCGACGATCCGGTAGAGAAGCGGATCCATTGGCTTTCATCGGAGGACATGCCCTTCATTAAGGCAAGCACGCCGACGCGTTTTGAGTTGTTTAACGTGCGCACCGATATAGGTCAGCAAAATAACCTGGCAGCATCAGAATCTGCGCGGTTGGCGGAGCTGAAAACTCAGATGGTGGCCTTACATCGGGAAGTGGTGGAGGAGGGGGACGACTGGACCGAGGCCATCGCGGGCTACACGCGACCCTGAGGTCGGGGTCAGAGGCTTGGTGCGGTATGCCGTCACCCGCGTTGCGGGTTCACAGATTAGTGCAAGGTGGGCTACGCAGGGTGAGCTTGCAGATATGTCCTTAGATAGAATTTTTTCTACGACTTCTGGTGGTCGTGGAATACCACCTACAAGGTAGCGAAAAGTGAACACTGAGATTAGAACGCACATCAGAACGCCCGTTGGAAAGTTAGTGGGACGCAACGCGATATATCTGGACGGTTTTTTGGAAACGTTCGATCAGGGCGGCCTACTTTTTTCAGGTGAATTGAGTGCTACGCAGTGCAGTGAGTACAGAGGGCGTGGCGAATGGATAGAATACGACATTACATTCTACGGGGTTCGTGCATTTCATAGCTGGGATTTTGAACTTTATCCAAATCGATTGCAAAAGGTCAGCAGCTTTGATCTGGTCGAGAATTCAGCGTGGCTCAAGTATTTGTCCGAAGTGAATCTGAAGGATTCGTCTGTGCTGGAGTTAGAACATTTTGTTCTATCTACCTACGACTTCATATACGAGATCGCCGCATCGAAATACGAGTTTCGTGTTGGGAAAGAGAGGGCATGATCCATAGTGATAAAAAAAATTCTGGAAGAGCTTAGGGAAAGACTACGATTAAAGTAGCTATACGGGCGAGTTTGTTGTGGTTGGATATGGGGCTTTGGTACCAGATTTCTCCTCGGCGTAACTCAGCGGGCTACCGAGGTGCGGATGGGTTTAAGAATTCAAGGCCTTAGAACGCGTTCAGGCGCTCGCCCACGGCGGGGCTGAGAAAGTGGCGGATGTTTCCGCCGAAGGCCCCAATC
>JAUIMA010000364.1 GCA_030432675.1 Candidatus Hydrogenedentota bacterium
GGTCCCGAAAAGACACTCAGCCCTGTAAGGGCGTCACCGCGTTCATTCCCCTCGTTCCCAAGCTCTGCTTGGGAATGTCGCTTCTGGAGCTCTGCTCCGATTTGTCTACGATTTCACGCTGGATACCTTGTATCCGCAGGCAAGCAGAGCTTGCAAGACTGCATTCCCAAGCGGAGCTTGGGAACGAGAGGGATATTATTGAGGCCCGTTGCATGCCCGGGCAAGCTTTCGCGCTTGTCCGTGGTGCCCGTGGCGAGCTTGGCTGGGTTTGGGGGCCAATCGCTTGCCTGACATGGGCTTTGTGTCAGACAGGAATGTCTAACCTCCTTTAGTTGCTTGCCCGACATGGGTTTTGTGGCGGTGCTTCGACCGGTTTACTCTTTTGCCACAAAATGATAGGTGCCTGCGGCGAGGGCGAGTTGGTTGTTGTTGGTCGTGGTGATACCTGCTTCGGCCAAGGGTTTCCCACCCTCCGTCACGGTCGCGCCTTCGCTCACCGGCAACTCCAAGGTTGCGGTCGTGTTGGCGGGGATGGTTACCTGATACTCCAATCCCGTTGCTGTCTTCTTCCACGCCACATTAATCTTTCCGCGAATGGAATCATACTCCGCCTCGACCCAGTCGATGGGCGCGAAGTCGGGGTTGCTGTCGGCGGAGGGCGGCGCGGGGCGGAGCGTGATGTGTTTATAGCCCGGGCCGTCGGTGTCGATGCCGGCGAGGGAACCGAACATCCATTCGCACACGGCACCAAAGCTGTAGTGGCTGAAGGAGTTCATACCGGCGACGAAGCCGCCTTCGATGGTGTAGCTGTTCCACCGTTCCCAGATGGTGGTGGCGCCGTTGACGATTTCGAAGCCCCAGGAAGGGTACTTGCGGTTTTGCAGGAGCCGGGTGGCGAGGTCGTGGTGGCCGGTGTCGGTAAGGGCGGGCAGGAGGGGGCGCGTGCCGATGAAGCCCGTGCTCATGGCGTGGTTTTCTTCAGCGATGAGGGCGGCGAGGTGGTCGCCCGCGGGCTTCCGCTTCTCCTGGGGCAAGATGCCCGTGAAGAGGGCCACGGCGTAGGCGGTCTGGGTGCGGATGGCGAGGGTGCCGTCTTCGTTGACGTAGTTTTTGTAGAAGCGGCCCTGGATTTGCTTCATCCACTCGCGGTACTTTTCGGCATCGTCCATCTTGCCGATAGCGTCGGCCATTTCTGCCATGAGGGACGACGTGTAGTAGAAGTAGCACGCGTCGATGTATTCGATGGGGGTCTTGCTGAGGGAGAGCCAGTCGCCCCAGTCATTGCCTTCGTAGACGCCCTGGAAATCGGGGGCGATGCTCCGGCGGAAGTCCATGAAGCGGGTCATGGAATCATAGTGACGCTTGATGACGCGGGTGTCGTTATAGACCTGATACACCGTGTAAGGACAGATGATACCAGCGTCCATCCAGCCCGTGCCCCAGGTGATGCCGTCCCGGCCGTGGTTCATGGGGTGGGGGGCATACTCGGGGTAAGCCCCGTTGGCCTCCTGGGCTTCCACCAGGTCGTCGAGCCACTTGGTGTAGAAGGCCGCCGAGTCCGCATTGTAGGTCGCGGCGCGGACGTAAATCTGGGCGTCACCCGTCCAGCCGAGGCGCTCGTCCCGCTGGGGACAATCCGTGGGTAGTTCGAGGAAGTTGGAGCGCTGGGTCCACACGATATTGCTGAAGAGCTGGTTGACCATGTCGTCGGAACAGGCGAATTTACTCGTCAGGGGCGTGTCGGAATGGATGACCACGCCCGTGAGGGTGTCCAGCGTGGGGGGCGCGGGGAGTCCGGTGACCTCCACAAACTGGAAGCCGTGGAAGGTGAAGCGGGGCTGCCAGGTTTCGCCCGCCGGGTCGCCCTTAAGGATGTACACATCGGTGGCGAGGGCCTTGCGGAGGTTCTCCGTCATGAGGGTGCCGTCCTGGTGGAGCATTTCGCCGTGGCGTAGTTGGACCTTGGTGCCCGCCTCGCCTTTAACTTTCAGCTCGACCACGCCGGAGAAATTCTGGCCCATGTCGACGATATAGACGCCCGGCTCAATTTCGTTGATGGATTTGGGGGTGATACGCTCCGTCACGCGGATGGGCACGCCCGAGTAGGCCTGATAGACTGGAGGTTCCTGAAATCCGAGTTCCACTTCGCGGGAACCGCCCTGATCCCAATAGGGTGATTTGATGCTGCCGTTGTCCTTCGCGAGGATGGCGTTTTCCCAGGTCTCATCATCAAATCCAGGACTGTCCCAGCCGGGCATCTCCATGCGCGCGTCATAGGTTTCGCCCATCTGCATATCGGCGATGCGCTCGGGCCCTTCGCTGGTCTTCCAGCTCGTG
The DNA here is from genome assembly GCA_030432675.1 of Candidatus Hydrogenedentota bacterium. Taxonomy (GTDB): domain Bacteria; phylum Hydrogenedentota; class Hydrogenedentia; order Hydrogenedentales; family JAEUWI01; genus JAEUWI01. The sequence goes on from JAUIMA010000364.1 coordinate 2,338, forward strand.
TCCGTGTTGATGGTCTTGGTGCTGCCATCGGCATATTCAATTTCGAGCTGGGCCTGGAAGGCCGGGGTCTTGCCATAGAATGCCCGGCCCGATTTGTTGGGTCCATAACCCACGAGGAGGCCGAAGCCCAGGTAGCCGCTGTACCAGCCATCGGCGAGGACCGCGCCCCAGGTGTTGGTGCCGCTATCGAGCAAGTTGGTCACGTCGTAGGTGTTGTAATACGTGCGCTTGTGGTAGTCGGGCCAGCCGGGGGCAAAGACCTGGTCGCTGATGGGCTTGCCGTTCATCGTGATGGTGTAGATGCCCAGGGCCGTGGCATAGAGGGTGGCCCGCTCCACCTTCTTCGCGGCGGAAAAGTCCTTGCGATAATAGCGCGCGGGGGGAAGCTGCATTTTCTGTTGGGTCGCTTCGAAGGGGGTATCATCCTTAAAGCTGATCCACTCGGCGGTCCAATCCGTCGCTTCGAGGAGACCCATGGACCATAAAGCCGTTTCACTCCAGTCACTCGGTTCACCGTCCTTGTCCCACGTGCGAACGCGCCAGAAACATTGGGCGCCGGAGGGGAGGGAGTCTCCCGCATAGGGGATGTTGACCGTTTCGTCGCTTTCTACCTTGCCACTATCCCACCAGTCGGCCTTGCCCTCGGCGAGGAGTGCGGCGTCGGACGCCACCTGGATGCGGTAGGCCGTCTGACGTTGTCCGCGGGTTTCGGAGCTGACGATCCAGCTGAGGCGGGGCGCCGTGATATCGATGCCCAGGGGATTCTCCCGATACTCACAGCGGAGCCGTTCCGGCGTGAGGTCGGTGGCGAGGGCCAGGGGGGCGGTGAGTGCGGTCAGGACGAGCGCAATACAGCGAAAGCTATTCATGATGGTCATTCCTTGAGCGGGTGCTATGGAGTAGTTGGCATTGGGCCTCCATAGTAGCGGGTGCTCAAAAGGGATATCTAGTGGGTCGTCGAGGAAAAGAAGATTCACGGACAATGGGTGGTCAATATCTTCCGGGAGATCCCGAATGCAGGTAGCAATCGTGCCGTGCGTTTCTAAAAAGAAGATCGTGGTCGTGCCACCCGATCGCATCTGGACTCCTGATCACAGGGAAAACGTTGCTGGTCGACGCAGGCTACGGTGTGGTCGCCAGAAGAACTTGAATGCGTTCGGGTGCCTTGAGATAGAACGGTCATCCGCCATCAGCTCTCACGGCACCGTAGCCACGCCCCCAAGACCACGACATTAATAAGCCACCGCACCGTCATCCAAGAAACCCCGGTTCCATGCGGCTCAAGACACCCGAACCCGGCCGGCGGTCGCGTGGGATCGGGTGGCACAAAGACCGACGGTGACTCGCTCTTGCCCGTTTCTTGCCCCCCAAAAAAACGGGCCGCCTGGTGGCGGCCCGTGTTGCGTGATTCCGGCAAGCGGTTATGGGTGGCCCATGCCGCCGCCCATCATGCCCATGGTGCCGAGGTGGAGGTTAAAACCCGCCTCATTCATGGGGAAGGGATTGGTCAGCCCGGTGCCGCCAGCCCATTTGATAAAGGTTACGTGTCCATCCATAAAGAGGACGTTGGCCCCGCCGGGGACGTGATTCAGGTGCTTGGGGTGGGGGGCTACCGTGTCGCTCATGAGCACGATATCCGACTGGGCCTGTGCCGTCCCGGCCGGGTTGTTGATATCCGTGATGAAGAAGCGCTCAATACCTTCCCGGAGGCGGGGGGCGGAGGTTTGGGATCCAATCGCGCCATAGTGTCCGTGGAAAAAGAACTCCCAGTCCTGGTCCACATAATTCTCGGCACCCTCAAAACCATCGGCCATGAAGGCAGCCATCAGTTCATCGCCAAAGATGCCCACGGCTTCCGCAAAGTGGGACATGTTGTGCTCCAGATCGTCCGAAGTAAACATGATCTGACTCATGGCGAAGCCGTTGTAGTAATAGGGGTGGGTTACCACTTCGCAGGGGTCTACCACCCCGTTATTCGACAGGGGGGAGTCCACGTGAATCATGTGGTTGGTATTGCCTTCGTCCCAGAGCGCCAGGGCCGTGGTAGCGGCGGCGTTGCTCGGGCAGACCAGGGTGTCCCAATCGTTGAGATATTCCGGGTAGACCTGACGGGCGTCAAACATGGCGTTCCACATCAACAGGTCGTCGTTGCAATCCTGGACACCCATGCGGGGATAGGTTTCGCCCTTGCTCTCATTGGCATACATCTTGAGCATGAGGCCCATTTGCTTGAGATTGTTCTGGCAACTGGCGCGCCGTGCGGCTTCCCGTGCGCGGGCGAGGGCCGGCAACAGGATGGCGGCGAGGATGCCGATGATGGCGATGACAACCAGTAATTCGATTAAGGTAAAGCCCTTGCGGGTCATAAGAGATACTCCTTGTGGTGCGGACAGGGGTCCGCTTTCTCCGAGGAAAGTGCATCCGTGTTGAGACGTGCGCGAACACCGCGCCAATAGAAAGACGTCCAGATACACTTCGGGTAACAGAAAAACAGATTCGGATAGGGGAGTATCAGGCGGGTGGCCCACGATTGGGTGCGACACCCCAGAGGATTTCCTGGGCACGCTGGACCGTGAGGGGAATGCGCTCCGCGTATTGGGGCGAAGCGGGGAGGGGAAGGACGAGCCGTTCCGGGGGATCGGTCAATCCAATAATCAGATTACAGAAGGCGCAATGGGATTCCGCCGGCGTGATGGGGCGTTTCTCACCATCTTCCGGAATCGTCCGGGAGGCGGGGCTCGTACAGCAACTGATGGTGTTGCCGATGAGCTGGGGGGCACCGCGCTCGATCGGACACTGGTTGTCCATGGCCACCTGGGTGGCACACAAGCCCGGAATGAGGGCGCGGACCGAGGCGAGGACGTAGAAGAGCACCAAGCCCAACGCCACCGACGTACACCAACGGGAAGCCCGGGGTGCCGCAGTATCGTTGCGTTCTGGGGAAGTGCTCAGGAAGTTCACGAGAAGTCGTTGCCCGAATAGTGAGGTGATGCACCCTGCATCACACGCTCCGGGGATAGTATAGAACCCATCGCCTGGATTGCAATAGATTTCCGAGCGGGTGGCCCGGTGATGCGGCACGCCCGTATCCCTCGAAACTTGCTTTTTTTCCGGCCCGCAACGTACACTTCAGGCTGCGCGATGCCCCTCCACACCCCTTCCACCGCCCCGGCTGTGTCTGTGGTGTGTTGGATAGGGTGCAGCCCCCATCCGTGAACATCAGTAGCCCCGTTGGACGGTTCTACTGTCCGATTGTTATCAGATCATCCCCGTAAGTTTCGGAGCCCCCATGCAAACGGCCACATCGAGTACCCTGAAGAATGAAGTCACCCGGCGACGGACCTTCGCCATCGTTTCCCACCCCGATGCGGGCAAGACGACGATTACGGAAAAATTCTTGCTTTATGGTGGTGCGGTGCACCTGGCCGGTTCGGTGACGGCCCGGCGGAATCAACGGGCCTCGACCTCCGATTGGCTGGAGCTGGAGCAGAAGCGCGGTATTTCTATTAGTTCCACCGTGCTCCAATTTGACTACGAGGGCTACCGCGTCAATTTGCTCGATACCCCCGGTCACCAGGATTTCTCGGAAGACACCTACCGCGTGCTGACAGCGGTGGACGCGGCCATCATGGTGATTGATGCCGGTAAGGGTATCGAAGCTCAGACATTGAAACTCTTTGAAGTGTGCCGCCACCGCGGGGTGCCCATTTTTACCTTCATCAATAAGGTGGACCGGCCAACCCGTGACCCCTTCGAGTTGCTGGACGAGTTGGAAAAACAGCTGGGCATTGCGCCCTATGCGGTGAACTGGCCCCTGGGCAATGGCCCCGACTTTCGTGGCGTGTGGGATCGCCAGACCAAGATGGCCCATATTTTCGAGCGTACCACCGGCGGTGCTCATCGGGCTCCGGTAAAGACGGGTGGACTCGACGATGATTTCATCCGGCAGCAGTTAGATCCCACGCTCCATGCGAATGTGTGTGATGAAGTGGAGATGATCGAAGGGGCCGGTACCGAATTTGACCCCGCCGATGTGCTCGCCGCGAAGACGACGCCGGTCTATTTCGGTAGTGCGCTCAACAACTTCGGGGTGCAATTGCTACTCGATGGGTTCCTCAAATACTCGGCGCCGCCGGGACCCCGCAAGACGACGACGGGCGATTTGGTGACCCCGGCGAGCAATGCCTTCTCCGGATTCGTGTTTAAGATTCAGGCCAACATGGACCCCAAACACCGTGACCGCATCGCCTTCATCCGTATTGTGTCCGGCAAGTTTGAGCGCAACATGAACGTGATTCACGCACGCACCGGGCGTAAGGTGCGCCTGGGG
>JAUIMA010000365.1 GCA_030432675.1 Candidatus Hydrogenedentota bacterium
CCGCAGGTTCCGCATTTGAAGGGTACCCTCCAGGCTACTCTGGGTGTAGTGCCGACGGGCCAGGGAAAACTCCGTGCGCTCGCCCACTTCCTCTTCCGATACCCCCACCTGCACACTGAGCGCGCGGGTTACATAGACCATGGCCTCGCCCCCGACGCTCACCCAGTTGCTGGTTCGAGACCCGAGGAATTCGCCCTGGGATACCACCATGGCCGGTCCCGTGGTCATGGGGAACGCAAAGGGATTCTTGAAACGTAGGGCCTCCCAGACATCCGCCACCTCCCCTTCCTGATCGGAAGGCCGCACGTTCCACTCGACGACTGCGTCGTAGGCGACTTCTTCGGAGGCCAGTGTCAGGGTCATGGCTTCGTTGTGTTTCAAGGAGACGCTACCGATGGGCTGGTAGTGAATATCGGGACCTTCCGACGCGGTTTCCGAACCCATGGCCCCCAACTGATCCACCGCAAAAAGCTGTGAAATGTTCCCGTTGTTTGAAATGTTCGCCATTTGATTGGTAAATCCTGCGGGCGGTGATTCACCTTGCTGCAGCTGCTGAAAGAATCGCTGCCACGTACTCGACGTGGAAAGGGGTGACGTCACGTTGTCGTGCTCCACGCTGGGATAACCCGATATAAGCGACAGTTCCGCATCATCCAGGTCTTCCAGCTCATTGCGCACGACGGCCGTCTGGGTAATACGGAGGCGCTTCGGGTCACTGGTGTCGAGGGTATAGCTCGGTGCCCAGGCCATGCCCCGCGTCAAATAGGAAACGGAGATGGTCGCCGCGCCCGGATGGGAATCGGGTACTTCAAAGGTAAGCACACGCTCGGTCCGTTTACGTTCCGGCAACACCAGCGCTTCTCCGCCAGTCACAATTTCCACCACCGTCGAGGGGTCAATATAGCGCCGGTGTCCCCCCTCCAGCGCCAACACGTAAAAACCGCGCACAGAAGAATGGGACAAGTCCCCATCACCACCGCTTGAGACCGAGCCGGTCGGTGTCGCCAACAAGGTCCCGAATGCCGGTTCCTGTGTCCCCCCGCGAAAACGAAGCTCCACCCTATTCCCAATGAGCGTAGCGGGTCCACCCGGGGGCAATTCCTCCGACGACAGGCTGACCTCCCGGGTTCCCGTGCGCACCCGCAAGCCCTCAAAAATAAAAGGTAATTGAAGTTGGGTACGCCGAAAGATTCCCTACAAACTCGTGGTGCCCCGGCCCCGGCACATGGTAGGCCCGCTCAATCATCACGAGGCCATTCTTGAACAGCCCGGCGGAAACGATTTTTCCGGTATTTTCACCCTGCACCGAGAGCGGCATGGAAAACACCATGGCGCCTAGAAGAGCGATTTGCTTCAGGTCAATCATAACGGGTCCCTTTCCTGGGTACGGTTGTTGAACCGCCGTCAGTATAGCGTTCATGTCGTCGCGCGCCCGTAACCCCTTTGTAACAGAGGGCGGCCCTTGACACGTGGCCGTCTTACCGCTACCATGATTGGTTATAACAACTTATTCACCCGTCTGGAAGGAATCTCCCATGAATTTTCAGGTGCTCAAACGCTGTGCGCTCCTTACCCTCCTGTGGTCTACCCCCGTCGCCCTGGCGGACCCCTTAGATATCGGCTCCCGTCTAGAGCCCCTGGTCGATGACTACTTGATTGAATCTTTGGAAGGGCTGGAGCAGCGCCTGCACCAACCCACGCCGCAGAATATCGCCATCACCTTCGATGCGCCCTGGGAAGGCAATACAAGTTGTTACGTGACCGTCTTCGAAGATGACGACCGCTTTCGTATGTATTTCCGCGGCGCGGGCTACAACCCGGAGGATGGTTCCTACACGCCGGAATACGTGTGTTATGCCGAAAGTCCGGATGGAATCACGTGGACCAAGCCGGAGCTGGGTATCATCGAATTCGAAGGCTCCACGGCCAACAACATCATCTGGGAGGGCATTGGGGTCCATAATTTTGCGCCCTTCAAAGACACCAACCCCGACTGCAAGCCCGAAGCCCAATACAAGGCCCTCGCAAGCGGCAAGAAAGGCGGCCTCGTAGCGTTTACCTCGCCCGACGCCATCCACTGGAAGCTGGTAAGTGAAACGCCGGTGATTACGAAAGGGGCTTTCGACTCTCAGAACCTCGCCTTCTACGACAACGTCCGGGGACGGTACGTCGACTTCCACCGGGGCTTCAAAGACGGTGTCCGTCATATCATGACCTGCACCTCCGAGGATTTCATCACGTGGACCGAGCCGGAATGGGTCGATTTCGGGGACACGCCCGACGAGCATCTCTACACCAATGCCACGGTGGCCTATCCCCGTGCGCCCCATATCTTCATGGCCTTCCCCAAACGCTTCGTGCCCGGTCGGGATACGCGGGTGCACCCCATCCCTGGCGTTTCCGATGGGGTATTCATGACCAGCCGCGATGGCAACCATTGGAATCGATGGCGGGAAGCCTTCATTCGCCCCGGAGCACAGGACAGCCGCTGGGTCAACCGCAACACCATGACGGCCTGGGGCATGCTCTTTACAGAAGGCACCCTGTCCGGTACGCCCGACGAAATCTCCCTTTACTCCACTGAGGGTTACTATGTGGGACCCTGCCACCTCCGTCGTCACACCATTCGCCAGGATGGCTTTGTGTCCATCCACGCAGGCGGTGAAATCGGTGAATTTGTCACGAAACCCCTCGTCTTCTCCGACGACCCCACGGCCACCATCACGATTGATCGCCCCAAGACAGTCAGCCTGACGAACGCGGCCATCGACGGAAAACAGGCCCTTCGATTTGATCGGGCCTCGATCCTCTCCCTGCCCGGCACCCAGTCCCTCGGTAAGCAGGCTACCTTTGCCGCAGTCGTACGGGATGTTCCCAAAGGCCATCGACGTCTCTTCTCGGCCTATAACGGCGGCAGCGTGAAGAGCACCCAGGGCGAAATGTGGTTTGACTTCGACCCCAGCATTTCGAAGATTGGTATGCGCTTTGGCGCAGCGGGCGAACTTGTCGAAGCCGACAAGCGCTTGCTCACCGATTGGAGTAAGGCGGCAGGCAACACCGACCCCCACCTCCTGGTCGCCACGTGGAACGACGGCGTGGTGCACCTGTATCTCGATGGTAAGCCGGTTGGCCAGGGCGGCACAGCCGGTCGGGGTGCCCTTGAATTCATCCACGGAGAGGTGTTGGTGGGTGAAGACTATGCCCCCACCAACCGTGCGAACGAACCCTTCCTGGGAACGATGGACAACATCCTGGTACTGCGCCGGGCCCTTTCGGCGGAAGCGGTGGCTACACTGGCTGCGGATGGAATGGACGCCCTTGAGGGTACGGCGGATGACCTGCTCTTCGACTTCGAGCAGGTCGATGGGGGGCGGGTCGCCAATCGCTTCGGCGGCGGCGCGACACTGCATCTCCCCGGTAACGAAGGCCCCTCCGACACGGCCCTGAGCATCAACTACGCCACCTCAGCGGCCGGTAGCATTCGCTGTGAAATCCAGGATGAGAAGGGCGTTCCGATCCCCGGTTACACCCTGGCGGAATGCAACGAAATCTTCGGTGACGACATCTCTCGTCCCGTCACCTGGAATAGTAAGGCCGAACTCAACACCCTGGTAGGCAAGACGGTGAAGTTGCGTTTCGTACTCTTTGACGCCGACCTTTACGCCTTGCGCTTTCAATAACGTCCACATCGACAGCAAAAAAACGGGACCGGCGAATACCGTCGGTCCCGTTTCTTGTTGTTGCGCTGCTACGCGATATAATTTAACAAGGCATCGACCGCCTGCCCCCGGCTGCCATCGCTGCGCAAGAAGGAGGCGACCTGGGCAATACGGTTTCCACCGGCCGCCCGTTCGTCTACTTCGCGATAGCCGAGGTCAATCTCGGTGATGCCCTTTTCCGCCAGTCCGACCAGTTCACCCGCTTCCGTAATGCCGTTTCCATTGTCGATGAAGAGCTTGAGTGAATCATAGATCGCATCATTCCGGTCAATGACCCCATCACCATTCTTGTCGAAACGACGCAACTCTTCAAAGCCGTTTCGCGCGCCATGCTGCTCGCCAAAGAGCTCCTTACCGCTATTGATCAGTCCGTCGCCATTCCGGTCCAAGGCAAGAAAGGCATCGCCACCCTGTACGAAGGCCACCTGCTGGGCACGACCACTGCCAATCAGATCGAACTGCGCCCCATCCTGATAACGGCTGAGCTCCACGCCGTCGTCATCCAAATCCAAGACGATAGGATCCCCCTGCTGCACCGCCGTCTCCGTCCGGGTAATGGAGGCCGAGAACTCGAAGTTAAACTCCAGTTGCACGCTCTTGGAACCGAGGCCGCTGGTGCCCCCTTCCGCCGGCACGCCACCTGGAGGCGGTAGAAAGGGCACGATTTCGCTGTCCAGCGAGTCATAGAGCCCGCTGAGGAATTCGTTGAAGGCATCTTCCAGCGATGCGGCGTTGAACTCCCCGCTCCCCCCATCAAGCTGAGAGAAAAATTCGTTAAAGAGTTCTTCGGCCTGCCCCAGTAATTTCTCGGTAATCTCCGTCAGGCGCGCCAACAGCGCATCCGAATCCCCGGCACCCTCTGCGGTAGAGGCAAAGCCATTCAGCGCCGCCCCGGAAATCGTTATCGAGAGTTCGAACCGGGCGGAGATTTCTTCGCGGGCAGCGAAAAACGATTCCCGCGTGCCGCCGCCTCCCCCAAGCCCATTGGTGCGTTGTTTAAAAAACTGCACTTCTTCGTAGCGGGACTCCTGGAAAAAATCGAAGGTGAGCTGGGAAGTCTCTATCGCCACCGCACTTCCCCCGTTTGTCCCCCCGCCTGCGCGGGCGCTGTACGTAGAAAGTTGCAGGGAAGAAGATTGCCGGGTTTCCAGGGCGCGAAAAACCGCTTGCTCGTAGGCTTCGCTCAAGGCCGGTGCCTGATTGGGAAGGGCACGGGCTGACGTTGCCTGTGGGGGGGAAGGTGCGTGTGTGCGGAGCGCACGGCCTGTGTCGCTCCCTGGAAATCCCGGCGGGGAAGATTGGAACGGCGAGAGCGTGCTCGCCAGGGAAGAAAGGGCTGGTGTACCCATGATGGAGACCTCCTCCAGATAAAGGTGTGTCGTTAAAATCCGTCGCTTTATTGTTATCGGCATGCCCGCTGGCATCTTTAGTGCCCCGCAAACAGCTCCTCGACACGGGGTCATTCCCCCCCGCACCAAGCCGCCAGAATTGGGCGCGGGGGGCGACACTTGCTATAATCCCCCTTCACCTTCGGAAAGACCCCCACAATTTTGACTATTCTGACGCGATATACCCTGAAACAGATTTGGATCCCCGCCCTGATTGCGTCGGTGGTGATCAGTTTCGTCATTTTGCTGGGCACCATTGGGCAGGAATTGGGGAAACTGATGGAGGTCCTGCCCGTCGCCCAGATTACCATGGTGGATATTTCCCTCATTTCCCTGTATACCCTGCCCAGCCTCGCGGGATTTATCTTTCCCATTACCTTCCTGCTGGGTATCATGCTCACCTTCGGGCGCATGGCCCAGACAAGCGAACTCATCGCCGCCAAAGCTGCGGGCATCCCCTTACGCCGTATGATTTTACCGGTCATGCTTGCCGGGGCCGCCTTGAGCCTCGTGTGCTTCCTCGTCATTGACCGCATCCAACCGGTGGCCTATCAACGACTTAACCAGCTCTTGACCAGCGACATGCCCCACCGCATTACCTTTGATGTCTTCCCCACTGGCGTTATGCACGAATTTGGCGACTGGCGGGTCTACATCGAACGACGAGACGACGAAAACGTCCTCCACAACATTATCGTGTTGACGGCCGAAGGGGACGACGTCACGGCCTACTATGCCGAGACGGCAGAACAATTCAGCGATAACGGGGTTCCCCGAATCACCATGACCAATGTCCAGATCGTGGGTTCCGGGCAAACCACCTACACCAACTACACGGAAAAAGCCACCAAGACCCTGCCACGCCTTGCGCCGCTGGAATCCGAATCGGAGCGCTCAGGCTGGAGTCTGACCCGCCTCTGGGCCACCGAAAAGGTCACCCGTCGCGAGGTCGAAGAGACGGGAAATCACAAAACCCAGATCGAATTGGTTAAGATTCGCCGTGAAATTGGTGAACGCCTCGCCTTCCCCCTCATGTGCCTGGCCGTAAGCATTGTAGCCGCGCCCGTAGGCGCCCGGGCACGCCGCTCGGGCCGCTCTTACACGTTCGCGAGCGGGGTAGCCATTATTGCCGCCTATTTCGTCTTACGCTCGGCCCTTCGCACCGTGGTCCCCGATTCGTTGGAGATGACCCTCCTCGTAGCCCAGATTCCCAACCTGGCCCTGGTGGCCGCCGGACTGCTCTTCGCCTGGCGGGTGGATCGCGTATGACCCGGATGGACCGTTATTTCGGCGCGCGTATTCTAGCGACGCTTCTGAAGACCGTGTTGGTCTTTGTCTTTCTCTATGTCCTCGTGGATCTGCTGATTACCCGCCAGCGGGTGATTGACAAATACGATGTACCGTGGGGAATCGTCGGACAGTATTACCTATGCCACGTGCCCACCTTCGTGCTCAAATTTCAAACCGTTGCGCTGGGCCTCCTGATTGCCACCCTGTTTGTCATGGGACGTGCCGCGCAGGACTCCGAAATCACCGCTTTGCTGGCCG
>JAUIMA010000366.1 GCA_030432675.1 Candidatus Hydrogenedentota bacterium
CAGGTTCAATCAAAGTCACCCGGCTGGCCATCCCGGCGCGCCATGTTCACGACCGCACGGGACGCGGCAGTCCCTACGGACTTCCGCTCCCCGCCACAGCGTCACGGGTACCGCCCCTCAGGGACTGCCTCGCCCCGCGTGATGTTTCGTCGATAAGGCGATGACGGACAGAGAGGGCCGTTGATTCATAGACATGAACCAGCATGGGCGTGGTTGTCCCGTCGTTGGCGAAGTTGGCGGATGGCCTACGTCACCAACGACGGGACACGTTCACGACCGCAGGGGACGCGGCAGTCCCTACGGAGTTGGGCTCCCCTTCTTTACGGTACCACCGGGACGAGAGCGGGCGTTGGGGTGGCACGGATATCATAGGCGTGCAGCATGTCGCCGTGACGGAGATAGAGCACGCCGTCGGCGATACTCGGATGGGCCCAATGGGGACCTTCGCCACCCTCCACGGTGATGCGCCCCTTTTCCCGGTAGGCGGCGGGGGTGGCCTCAACAAGCGCTATGGTGCCCTTCTCGCCATAGCAGTAGAGATGACCGTCTGCGTAGAGCAGGGAGCCCTTTCCGACACCACGGTCCTGCCATTGAAGGCTTCCATCTTTCAGGGAAAGGCAGGACCACCGGCCTCGGGCATTGGCACCAAAGAGGTGGTCTTTCCAGACTACGACGCCACCATGCAGGGGGTTCAGAATTTCGTCCGACCAGCGGCGATGGATTTCGGTTCCGTCCTCCGAGAGCTGATAGAGGACCCCGCCCTTCCGGTGTCCGCTCGTCGCATAGAGCAGGCCTTCGTGGTAGACCGGGGCAATGGCGTGGTTTTGCATTTCTTCTTCCGCGTCGAAGGGGACCTGCCAGATGAGGGTGCCGTTAGCGGGGTCAAGGGCCACCAATCGGGTGGCCGTCAGTGTGATGAGCAGTCGGGTGCCGCCCCGATTCACCAGGATAGGCGCGCAATAGGCCGAAGGGTCGCTCAGGCCTTTGCTGGTCCATACGGTCTCGCCGCTGGATGGGTCGAGGGCCACGATGCTGGCCTCCTTCCCGCCTGGGGTGCAATAGACCCGCTCGTCGTCGACCAGTATCGACTCGGCAAAGCCCATGACGGGGCGTGGTCCCGCGAAGTCGCCTGCCACGTCGCGTTGCCAGATCGTGCTTCCGTCCCGGGCGCTGAGGCAATGCAAAACGCCATATCCCGACAAGACATAGGCTTTACCCGATGTAATCGTGGGCGGATAGTGGGAGCCTGGATGGGTGCCGTCCCATTCTTTGCCATAGTTTGCCTTCCATTTTACTGCGCCATCGGTGCCCAGGGCGCTAAGGATGCCCTCGCCGCTTTCCCTGTCAAGACCATTGAGATAGACGGTGTCGGCCACCACAACGGCCGAGGCATAGCCTATGCCCAGACCGGACTGTTGCCATAGGAGAAGCGGGGGAGACGCCGCCCAGTCGCCACGGAGTCCCGACTCGCCACTTACTGCATTCCGATGCAAACCACGAAATTGCGCCCAATCAGCGGCAGAGGTTGAGCAATCAATTCCCAATAGAAGGATTACAAATAGATAAATTGTTAGGCTTCGGATATGGGTTGTTGTGTGTTTGTGTTGGTGCATGGTGTTTCCCTTAGAGGCGCTAGCGTGCTACGGAGAGGCCGGTGCCAAGGCCAAAAGTCTGCAACAAGGCTCCATGATAACGAGAATCCGCTCATCCGGCAAATTGGACCTTGTGCCCAGCAGGCGGTGCCGGTGTCTTGCGGATGGTGGGGACACCCGCGTATCATAGAGCTTTCCCTGGACAGCGCGTTCAGGCCATAGTTTCTCTTCTTAGCTACGCGGTTTTGCAGCGCGTCCTTTCTCGTTTCAGGAGTTAGTTTCAGATGGTTTTAGCGGCACGAAAGCAGTCGGTAGGTGTGGATGTGGGAGGCGTTCTAGTGGGAGGTGGCGCGCCGGTGGTGGTTCAATCCATGACCAACACGGACACCGAAGATGCTCCCTCGACGGCCGCGCAGATCGTCGCTCTAGCACAGGCCGGCTCCGAGCTCGTGCGCATTACCGTCAACACGCCCAAGGCGGCGGCGGCGGTTCCGGAGATCCTTCAGCGCATGCACGATGAAGGGGTGAGCGTGCCCGTCATCGGCGACTTCCACTACAACGGCCACCGCTTGCTCTCCGCCCATCCCGCGTGTGCCGAAGCCCTGGCCAAATATCGGATTAATCCGGGCAACGTGGGGAAGGGCAATAAGCGGGACGAGCAGTTCGCAACCATATGCGAAATTGCCAATGACAATCAAAAACCAGTAAGAATCGGTGTAAATATGGGCTCTCTCAACCAGGAATTGGTGATGGAGCAGATGCAGGTAAATACCGATAAAAACCTCGGAAAAACCTCGGAAGAAATTATTAACGATTGCATGATTCTGTCGGCCCTTCAGTCCACCGAATTGGCCATCGAGGCCGGGCTGCGAGAAGATCAGGTCATCATCTCCTGCAAGACCAGCGTGCCCCAGTACCTCATCCACCTCTATCGAGAGTTGAGTCAGAAGACCCGCCAACCCCTCCACCTAGGTCTTACCGAAGCGGGCATGGGCATGAAAGGTCAAATCTGGTCAGCCACGTGCATGGGCGTCTTGCTGGGCGAAGGCATCGGCGACACCATCCGCGTCTCCCTGACCCCCCAGCCCGGTGGGGATCGGCGGGAAGAGGTCTACGCCGCCCAGGAGATTCTACAGTCACTCGATATCCGGCAGTTCGCCCCCAGCATCACGGCCTGCCCGGGTTGTGGGCGCACGACCAGCACGACCTTCCAGGAGCTTGCGGCAGAGACCCAGGATTACGTACGCCTCCGCATGCCCTCCTGGCGCAACGAGTTTGAGGGCGTTGAAGGCCTCAAGGTGGCCGTGATGGGGTGCATCGTCAACGGACCCGGGGAGTCCAAGGCGGCCAACATTGGCATCAGCCTTCCGGGCAACGGAGAAGACCCGGTTTGTCCGGTCTTCGTCGACGGTGAAAAGTACGCGAGCTACTCTGGCACGAAAGATGAATTGGCGAATCAGTTTCGCGTGCTGTTGGAAGAGTACGTGGGACGCACCTACAGCAAGAAGTAGGTGTAGGGGCCTTTCGTTGTTATAACTTGCCTCACGCTCCAGCGTTGCTTAGACTGGGCACTCCCTGTGATTACTGAAAAGGAGTGTACCCATGTTGCGTCGTTTGTTGTGGCCGCCCGCCATTGTCCTGTTGGTTGCCATTCTCTTGCACCCCTTGGCAGTCACCGCCCAGCCTGTGAGTTCGGCTTACCCATTGGGGACACGGCTACAGCTCTTTGTAGATGACCACCTGATCGACTCCATGCAGGGCACCCGACTGAAATTGCATGAGCCTGTGTTGGCCGCTCCGCTCACGGGGGACGTGGACAGTATCGAGTACGGTACGGTCATCCTCGATGGAGACACCTACCGGCTCTATACCCGGGCGCGTCACGAATCGAAAAAGGATGGGGATGGGGGCGAGTATACCCGTTACTTCGAGAGTGCCGATGGGAAGCACTGGGTAGCTCCTGAGCTGGGACTTATCGATGTGGCGGGCACGACGTGGACGAACGTGGTTCTTCATGACCCGCCTTACGGCCACAATTTTTCGCCCATGCTGGATACCCGTCCTGAGGTCCCGGCAGATGAGCGATTCAAGGCATTGGGCGGAGAGCATGCGACCGGGCTGGCCGCCTTTGCTTCCGCCGATGGAATTCACTGGCGCAAACTCTCCCCTGAGCCTATGGTTGCATCCGAAGTGCCTTGGGAATCCCGGAAGCTCTATGATTCGCAGAATGTTTCCTTTTGGTCAGAGGCCGAAGGGCAGTATGTGTGTTATTTTCGCACCTGGTTCGAAGGGCTGCGCCGAATCGCCCGAATGAAATCCACCGACTACCGCACGTGGGGCGATTGGAAGTTGATGGATGTAAACGCCGACGGCGAACATCTCTACACCTCGCAGGCCCATCCCTATTTCCGGGCGCCTCACATCTACATCGGCTTGCCGACCCGGTTTTATCCCGACCGGGGGAGTTCTACCGACATTCTGTTCATGGCTACCCGGGGCGACGCCCCTTTTTCCCGGCCCTTCCACGAGGCCTTTATTCGACCCGGACTGGATCCGGCCCGTTGGGGAAACCGTTCCAACTACGCCGCGCAATATGTGGTGCCCACAGGACCTGCGGAAATGTCGATTTACACGACACCCTTCCGGCGCTTTGCCTTGCGTACCGATGGGTTCGTGTCGGTCCACGCTGGGGCGGAGGCGGGCAAGATGACGACTCATCCGGTCGTGTTTTCCGGGAAAAAGTTAGTCGTCAACTTTGCGACGAGTGCGGGCGGTAGCTTGCGGGTGGCCTTGTTGGATAGCGCGGGAGTGGCAATCCCTGGCTACGGACTGGACAGCTGTGATCGTCTGGTGGGCGATGGGATTTCACACGCAGTGACTTGGGGACAACAGTCTGATATTGGCGCGATGGCAGAAACTCCTGTACGAATCCGGTTCGAATTGGTCGATGGGGACCTGTACTCGATTCAATTCGCGGAGTAGGAATCTCGTCGGTAGATGCGACATTGGCATTCTTTAAAGGAGTAGCTATGAAACCTGGCCGTTCTCTATGTTTGGTGGTATTGTCTGTAGTGATGGGAGTTTATCGGGCCTGCGCTGCTGGCGAGCCTATTGATATCTCCGATCGCCTCGAGCTTTTTGTCGATAGTCATCTCATTGAAAGGATGGATAAGACCGAACTGAAGCTCCATCAACCTGTCCTCGCAGCGCCATTGACAGGTGACGTGGATTCTATCGAATATGGCACGGTCATGAAAGACGGGGAGCGCTATCGGCTCTATACCCGCGACCGCTTCGCATCAAAAAAAGATGGGGATGGGGGGGAATATACCCGGTACTTTGAGAGTGCGGACGGGAAACATTGGGTGGCTCCGGATTTGGACCTGATTCCTGTTGCGGGCTCGGGATGGCGAAACGTCATCCTTCACGATCCACCCTACTGTCATAACTTTTCCCCGATGTTGGATGTTCGCCCCGGCGTTCCACAGGACGAACGCTATAAGGCTCTATCTGGTATGGGGGAGCACGGATTGAAAGCCTTCGTGTCGGGTGATGGAGTGCGGTGGCGCTCCGTGCAGGATGAGCCGGTGTTGGCTCCGGGCGCGCCCTGGGATCATAAGTTTCTATACGATTCTCAAAATGTCTCTTTCTGGTCCGAGTCAGAGAATCAGTATGTTTGTTACTTCAGGAGTTTTGATGGTGTTCGGAGGATCGGGCGCGCCGTATCCGATGACTATCGGAACTGGCGAAAAGAGAAGCTGCTGAATGTAAACGAGGAAGGCGAACATCTATACACTTCTCAGACCCATCCCTATTTTCGCGCACCTCACATCTACTTGGCCCTACCGACCCGATATTATCCTGACCGGGGAAGTTCAACGGATATCCTTTTCATGTCGGCCCGTGGAAACGGACTCTACAGCCGTCCCTTCAAGCAGGCGTTCATACGTCCTGGTCTGGATCCGGCTCGTTGGGGAAATCGTTCCAACTATGCCGCGCTAAACGTGGTGCCCACTGGGGCCACTGAGATGTCCCTTTACACAAGCCCTTTTCGACGTTTCGTTTTGCGTACCGACGGATTTGTTTCGATTCACGCCGACGCGGAGGGGGGCACCATGATAACCCGGCCGTTGCTGTTTTCAGGGGAGAAGCTGTTGGTCAACTACGCAACTAGCGCGGGCGGGAGCCTTCGGGTAGCACTCTTGGATTCTGCGGGTATTCCCCATTCGGGGTATGAAATGGACGCATGTGAGCGTATGGTGGGGGACGCCATCACCCAAAACGTTGTTTGGCGTGACTCGGCAGGGCTTAGTGCCCTCGTGGGTAGCGCTATTCGCCTTGAGATCGAATTGATAGACGGGGATCTCTACTCAATCCAGTTTCAGGATTGAGCGGGGCTCGGTCCATTCCCATGGGAGTGTATCATTCAGGTGCGACTTATGGCCCCCACATCCATGCCATCGTAGCCTGCGATACCCATTTTTTCCGCCAGGATATAAAAGGCCTCATTGGTTTCGTGCAGCGTATCAACGGTGTGCTTTTCCACGCGATCCGCGCGCAGGTAGAGGGTTCGGGGGTCGGGATCATCCTCGGAGGCGGCGAGAAATCCCATAATCTGGTAGCCGTTGTCTTCGAGATGAAGGCCCAGGCGTGTCAGATTGGATTTCTCCGTGTCCATAAAGAAATAGGACCAACGACATACGTCATCCACATCAAAAGTCGCCGTGCCGGCCGCCCGGTCATTTCGGCATTGGGTAAAGAATTGATGGACGTCTTCTTGGCTTATCATAAGAAACTTCCTGCGATGGCGTGGGAACGACTTGGTAGAGCGCACCATTGTAGTTTTCCGGGACGGTGTGATGCCACCCGGCAGGGTAGATCGCATCAGGTAGGAAGCCGTTCGGCCGCCTGGGCCAGATTGCGGCACATCCCGGCGAAGATGAATTCATGCAGGGGGTAGAGGGCATACCAATAGGCCAGTCCCGCTACGCCGTGGGGGTCAAAGATGGCCGTCTGCCGCAACGTACAGGATTCCCCGTTATCGTC
>JAUIMA010000367.1 GCA_030432675.1 Candidatus Hydrogenedentota bacterium
TGGCGCGGGCATTCCGGCGAAGGGCCTGGTTAAGAACGCCCCGACGACCCAGGCACAGGTGGCGGCTACGGTGGCTCATCTGCTGGGAAAAGACTTCCTGCAAGCCAACCCGGAGGCGGCGGCACCCGTGAAGCCATAACGGATCCCCCAGGGTCTCGTAGAAAGTAGGCTCCCCATGTCTTTTTTGAATCGTCGAGGCCGATTGGGCCTGCTGATCTTCTCGGCCCTGATTTCGGCCCACTTCCACAATGCGGACGCCGAAGACTGGCCCTACTACGGTCAGGACCCCGGTGGTGCACGCTTTTCTACACTTGACCAGATAAATCGGGGCAATGTGGCCCAACTGGAGCGAGCCTGGACCTATCGCACCGGGGATATTGCCGAGGGGACGGCCCACTACACGGAGTGCACGCCCCTCATGGTGGACGGGGTGCTTTATCTCATCACGCCCTTCTCCCGACTCATTGCCCTCGATGCCACCACCGGGGAGGAGCAGTTTCGCTTTTCGCCGGACCCTCCGCTCAACCTTTCCGAGACCCAGGGGGGCGGGCTCGCCAGCCGTGGCGTGACCTATTGGACGTCGGGTACGAAGCGACGCATCTTTCTGCCGGTGCGTGACGGACGTATCTATTCCATTGACCTGGACACCCGACTGCCCGACCCGGAATTTGGTGACGGGGGGTGTCTCAATCTGCGGGACGGTCTGGCCGATGGCGGGGGCTACCTGTTCCTGAGCTCACCCCCTTCTGTGTGCCAGGATGTCTTGCTCCAACCCTACGGCATATCGGACTCGTCTTCGAAACGGCTGCACTACGTGCCCCTGCGGGCCTTCGATGCCCACACGGGGAAAGGGGTCTGGACCTTTGATACGGTTCCTCAGCCCGGCCAATTGGGCTATGACACCTGGGAGGTCGGCAGTAGTGCGGACCGGTCCGGGTGTAATCCCTGGGCCCCTATCAGTGCCGACCTGGAGCGGGGAATTTTCTATGCCCCCCTGGGCGCGCCCAACAGCGACAAGTATGGCGGCGACCGCAAGGGCGACAACCTTTTCGCCAATACGCTGGTGGCCCTGGAAGCGAAAACGGGTAAGCGCCTGTGGCATTTCCAGACGGTGCATCACGACATTTGGGATTACGATCTGCCCGCCATGCCCATCCTCTTCGACCTGGAGCAGGCGGGGAAAACCATTCCCGCCGTGGCTGTCGTGGGGAAAACGGGCTTCGTCTATACCTTTGATCGCGTCACTGGCACGCCCATCTTTAACATCGAAGAGCGCCCCGTTCCGGCGAGCACCGTGCCGGGTGAAGTGGCGTCACCGACCCAGCCTTTCCCCACGAAGCCGCCCGCCTTTGCCCGGCAGGGCATGACACGGGAGGATCTACACAGTGTGGACCCTGCGGCGCTGGAAGCCCTTCAAAAACAGTACGACGGGTTTCGCTCCGAGGGGCTGTTTACCCCCCCTTCTCCCGAGGGTAGTATCGTGTTTCCCGGACAACTGGGTGGCGGCAATTGGTCGGGCGCCGCAGTCTCTCCGGGTGGAATGTTGTACGTTGCCGCGAATGAATTGCCCTATGTGACCCAGGTGACAAAAGACGGCAACGGTGCCTACGGGGTTTCCGTTAGGGCGCGCCACTTTCGGGATTCAAAGGGGTACCCGGCCATCAAGCCACCTTGGGGTACGGTTACGAAACTGGACCTCGCCGGGGGTACCCTCGTCTGGCAAAAGCCACTGGGTGACTTCGAGGAGGTGGCGTGGGAGGGCCCGACGGGTCAAATGAACTTTGGGGGTGGCACGGTCACCGCAGGCGGCCTCTTTTTCGTGGCCGCCGCGTTGGATGCAAAACTCCGCGCCTTTGATGTGGACACCGGTAACGTGCTCGCGGCTTATGACACCGAGGTGGCGGGGCAAGGCGCACCGGTGACCTATCTCGGACGGGATGGAAAACAGTATGTGGCCCTCTTTGCAGGCGGCGGTGGGAAGGCCAAGGGCACCAAGGGGGATTGCGTATTGGCTTTTCGCCTGAAATAACGTCGACTGTCGGAGACGTCATGCCACCCAAGCGACCCAACATCCTCCTCCTTATGACGGACCAGCAGCGCTACGACTCGCTGGGCTGCTATGGCGCGGACTTCGCCCACACGCCCCACTTGGATCGCCTCGCGGCGGAGGGCGTGGTCTTCGAAAATTGCTATGCCACCAACCCCATCTGTACGCCTTCGCGGGCGAGTCTCATGACAGGGAAACACATCGTCGACCATGGCGTGTGCCAACTCAATGACCACCTTTCCCATGAGCAGATGCTCTTTCCCGCGCGCCTTCGGGAGCAGGGCTACCACACAGCGCTGTTTGGCAAACTCCACGTGTCGGCGGCGGCGACGGAAAACCAGACCCGTCACCCCCACGACGGCTTCGATAGTTTCGAGTTGTGCAATGAGGGGTGCATGCATATGGAGGCGCCCCACCAGGCATACGCGCGGTGGCTGGAAAAGAAAGACCCGGCATTCTACAAGCGATTGAAGGCCGACGGGCGGGGCGTGACCCATGTGCCCCAACACCTCCACATGACCCACTGGGCCGCCGAGCGCACCCTCGGGTTTCTGGAGCACGAGCGTGACCCGGAGCGCCCTTTCTTTTGCATGATGAGTGTCTTTGAGCCCCACAATCCCTACGAGCATTACCCGCAGGAAATGGGCGCCTTGGTGAACCGGGAAGCCATCCCACCACCGACCCCGCGTGGGCAGGGGCCTGAACCGGCGGACATTGCCCGGGAGCGACACGAGAACTATTTCGCGGATTTCGACACCTTGTCCCCCGAGGACATGGCCACCATGCGTCATGGCTACCACGCTTCGGTGGCCTACGGCGATCGGGAGTTTGGTCGGGTGTTGGACAAGCTGGATGACCTCGGCCTGACGGAAAACACGTTGGTCATTTTTACGAGCGACCACGGCGACATGCTGGGCGATCATGAGCTGCTCGTGAAGGGGGCCTTTTTCTACGACCCCAACGTGCGCGTGCCCCTGATGATGCGTTGGCCCCAGGGTTTCGATGGCGGACGACGGGTTGGGGGACTGGTACAACTCCATGACCTTGCCGCCACGGTTTTGGCGGCGGCGGGGGTGCCCGAAGCGGAAAACGCTTCGCGAATGCCCGACGCGCGTGACGTGCTCCCCCTCGCCAAGGGAGAGGCCCGCCAAGCCCATGACGCGGTCTATTGCTGCTATCGAAATTCCGGCATGAGCACCGGTCACCGGTATTGGGAACCACCCATCAACGCCACCATGATTCGGCGGGGACGCTACAAGCTGAATGTTTGGCACGGCACGGGGGAGGGCGAACTGTATGACCTGGAAGAGGACCCTATGGAGCAGGACAATCTGTGGGAAGTTGCGGGTATGAAACAGGTTAGGATGCAGCTTTCCACGGCCATCGCCGACTGGACAGTCCAAAGATCTAATTGTCCAAGCTAAACCACCGGCTCTGCCGTTCCTGAGCTAGTTGTTGGCAATCATATACCGGACGGTGTGTGCCATGTTCTTTTTTAGTCCCGTAGGGACGACATATCGTAGCCCAGGCGTGAGCGAAGCGAACCCTGGGATTGCTCGAATGCAAAAGAATTATAACCCCGAAGGGGTGGCATAGAAGTGTTGGGCACTTGGCTGACTTTCCTATGCCACTCCTTCGGAGTTCCGCTCTTCTGGGTCCGGTCTACCCAGGGTTCCGCTCGTGCCTCGCTTCACCGCTGGGCTACGATATGTCGTCCCTACGGGACTAAATGCGTTGGCTTCGTCCATGAGTTAGACAAATCGGCCCCCTTTTAGGGGCCTCCCTCATATCCCCGGCTCTGCCGGTGGTTGCTGATTGACACGGGTCGGGGCTGTGCTACAATATTGTTGAAGATTTCAACAAAGGAGGCGATAGCCATGGGTACGATGAACTTCAGTGTGCCAGACAAGGTCAAGGAAGAGTTCAACGAGTACTTCGCGGGCGAAAACAAGAGCGCCATACTAACCAAGCTGATAGAAGAAGCCATCAACGAAAAGAAAAAGCAGGCACGCCGCGCCAAGGCGATGGATGCTATTTTGGAGTTCAGGAAAACCGCCAAGCCCATTACCGACGAAGAAATCTACCAAATTCGGCAGGAAATTCGTGAATGAAGTGTGTGCTTGATGCGAGTGTTATCGTCAAATGGTTTCTTGACGATGATCCCGAGGAAGAACACACAGAAGAAGCGAAGGCCCTTTTCGACCGGGTTCAGCGGGGCGAGGATGAGGTGGTGCAGCCCATTCATTGGCGCGTTGAGGTGCTGTCCGTCATCGTACGGAGGGAGCCCGGACGGGTCGAGAGTGCGGTCAATCTACTCGATCTCCTGGCCTTTTCCGTATTGGATAACTGGGAACTACATACTCGGGCTGCCCAGCTTTCACAGAAGTACAACCACCACCTCTTCGATACCCTCTATCACGCTGTAGCCTTAGAGACGGGTGCCGAATTCGTCACCGCGGACCGGAAGTATGCGCGTAAGGCCAGGGGCGAAGGGGCATTAAAGTTGTTGGGTTAATTCAGGTGCTCTCGGGGTGTTGCGGGGAACAGGGGGCATCGTGCGGTTCGTCCAGTTCTCCCCGGCTAATAATGTGAATTAGAATGGTGAAGATTTAAGTTTTTTCGAACCTGTGGGGAAATTGGTCACGAATTCCCCTCCTGGGAGGGGTTAGGGGTGGGTTGGGTCATCTTTCGCGCGCTGACCCACACCCGGCCCCTCCAAGGAGGGGAGTGATCCTCAGAAACTCAGGCGCTTCACGTGGCTTTAATAATGGACCATCTGTTGGAATCAAACCACTAGTGAAATAATATCGCGTCCCAGCGGTATCCTTCGAGGTGTCGTGCATCGTGATCAACGTAGAGGAATGTCTTGTGCTAAAAGGCAAATGGCTGGCTTTGCCGGTTTTCATCGTAATGCTTGCGGGCGTATTTCTTTTTGGCGAGCCAAACTCTACCCGGATTACTTACTCCGGTGACCGACCGGCGAGGTCGTCAATTTCGCCGGAACTATCCACGGCAGTCGTAGCCCAAGACAACAGTGCAGAAGTTCTTCGTGCACTGCAAAATCGGCAAAGTGGGGTCCAGGTCAGCGGGTCTGCCGCGGTCAGTCGCATACTCCCCGATGACAACGAAGGAAGCCGCCACCAGAAGTTCATCTTGCGCTTTTCCACCGGTAACACCTTGCTCATCGCCCACAATATCGACTTGGCCCCGCGCATTGGTAGCCTGCGCGAGGGCGATATGGTGGAGTTCTACGGCGTCTATGAATGGAACGAAAAGGGTGGGGTCGTCCACTGGACCCACCACGATCCGCGCGGGCGTCACGTGGGCGGGTGGTTGAAACACAATGGCCAGACCTATCAATAGGCGTTGTAGGCGTGGTATCCGGCACAAGCAAGACGCTATCCGGGGCTTAATCCAGCGTGACCACCTTAATTCGTGTGCTATAATGAACAGGAACTTCATACAATATTGAGGCAAATGGTGTGAGAGCAACGCTGAATATAGATGATTCTCTCCTTGAGCAGGTGATGGAACTCACGGAATCCACCAATCGGTCGGAAGCGGTTCGAATCGCCTTGGCGGCCTATATTAAGGAGCAGGAAAAGCAGAAGATTCTCGCCATGCGTGGCACCGTGGATATGGTGGACAATTGGCGTGAACTGCGTGCGCTGGATACACCGCCGTCGTGAGTGGGGTACTGCTTGATACCAGTGCCTGGATTGATTTCTTACGTCCAGGTGGGGGAGCGTTGGCCGAGCGGGTGGCAGCCCTTATCGAAAGCGACCGGGCCCTGTTGTGTGGCGTCGTGGTTGCGGAGTTGCTACACGGGGCGAAAGGCGAACGAGAAGAGGCGCAGATAGGGTATTTAATCGCGCGACTTCCCCGGTTGGCCACCACAGAGGAAGACTGGGAAGAAGCCGGTCGACTGTTGAATGCGTCGCGGCGACGGGGTATCACCGTGCCCCTGACGGATGGATTGATTGCGGTGATTTCCCGACGGTATGACGTGGAAATCTTGACCGCCGACCAACGCTTTCAGCATCTGCCGGTCGTCTTACACTAGGCGCGCGGCATCTTGGGCCAGGTTCTGGCGAAATAGTTTGGAGAGAGTTTCGAATGCGCTCAACGATGCTATACGGCTGTCTGATAGTTCTCAGCTTCACCCTTACCCCGTCGGTTTTCGCCGACGCCCCGCCCCTGGAGGTCCTCCGCTCTGGCCCGGTGAATGACACGGTTGTGGATGCCGTCACCCCCGGTGGATTGGTCCAGACGAGCTCGGGTGACCTGCTCACCACTTTTACCGACAAGGGGGATTCGGCGGCGGGCTCGAAGTGCTACGTCGTCCGCTCGACCGACGAAGGGAAGACCTGGTCCGCGCCCTATCTTATCGTCGAACCCGCCAACCCGAAAGAAGGGCTCTTCACTGAACTGGTCCAGTTGCCCGACGGGGCCATTCTCATGCTCCTCCTCCGCATCGCCCACGTGGACGGAGCCTACAGCGCCCCTGCCAGGGTGGGCCTCGTTGCCACCAATACCACCCTGGCCCAGCACGCCCGGAGCCTGGAGGAGACCCTGGGAACGGGC
>JAUIMA010000368.1 GCA_030432675.1 Candidatus Hydrogenedentota bacterium
ACTCCTGCCAGACTCCACAGGGTGACCGAAAAGGCGAGACGTCCGGCGAGGCTCTCGAGGGAGAGGTAGGTGGCGCGGTGTTCTTCGTCGATGAGGGGATTCACGGCCGCATTGCGGGGGGCCGTCATGATGGCCCGGGGGCAACTGCGGAGGAGAATCAGGAGCACCACCAGGGGATGGACGAAGGCGGCCATGGCTGCAAGAATGAGGGCCTGGAGGGCGGTGCCCAGCAACAAGGTGGGCACGAGGCCGATGCGATTGCGGATGTGGATGCTGCGACCGGCCACCTGACTGGCAATGAGCATGGTGATGAGGGTCACCACGCCGGAGCTGATGGGGGTGGCGCCTTCCAGGAGGGTCGGGCCCTGAAGGAGGCGGTCGAGCCAGGGCTGATAGAACTCGTAGGGCAGATGATTGAGGATGATCATGATTACGCCATATGCCGAGAGCCAGCAGAGGGTTGGTTGGCGAAGTTCACGGACGGCGCGGAAGACCTTGCCGTGAAAAGCGCCCAGGGTAAGGGGGGAGGTCTCGCCGTCGTGATGGGGCTCTTTCATGGAAATGGCGAGGCCCAGGGCCACGAGGCCACCGGCCAGCGAAAGGGCGTAGGCAAAGTGGAGCCCAAAGCTGGCCGCTGCGCCCCCGGCCAGTGCGGCGACCCCACTGCCCAGAAAGGTGAGGCGCGAAACCCGGGCTTCCCGCTGGTCGTATTCCTCGGTGCGTCCGAGTCGGGCCAAGGTATCAAAATGGAGGGCCGTGTTGGTGCCCGAGTTGAAGGCCATGCCCGTGGCGAGGAGGACTTGCCCGACGGCGAAGGGGGCGAAGCCATCGCCAAAGAAAAAGAAGGCGTGGGCGAGGGTGACGCTGGCGGCCGCGATAATCAGGGTGACGCGCCGCCCGATGGCATCGGAAAAATAGCCTGAGGGCACTTCGGTGATCACCACGGCGAGGTAGTAGAGCGCCTCCAGGCGGAGCACTTCGGCGACGGTGAGGTGGGACTGGAAGTAGAGAAAGAAAACGGGGAGCCAGAAGTGGGCGGAGAAGGCGGTGGCATAGGCCGGGTAGCGGGTAAGATTGCGCTCCATGATGGGGGGTGTTTCTACCTTCCTCGGGTTGTTTTCACGTCTACGATAGCATAGACCCGCTTGGGTGGGAAATGTGGACTTGGGGGGTGTGGTCGGGCTATGCTGACGGGGTGAGTTCGAACAAGTAACCATCCATCTAATGCGGGAGCAATCGCAATGCGTACCTCAAATCCTACCCTGAGCGATCGGGCGTTTGAAAATACCGTGATGTCCGACTACAGTGGCCACAGCATGACGCTGGAGGGCACGGTGAATAAGACGGGCGTCTTGTTGATGCTGGTCATTGCCGGTGCGGCCTACACGTGGAATATGTATGAAACGGCCGGTGCTGCGGCTGCCATGCCCTGGATGATCGGCGGTGCCATCGGCGGGCTGGTCGTGGCCTTTATCACCTTTTTCAAGCCGACCATCGCCATGTATACCGCACCGATCTATGCCATTCTGGAGGGCCTGTTCTTGGGCGCGCTGTCGGCCCAGGCCGAGGCCCAGGTCGCTTCCATGACGGGAGGTCAGGGCTCGGTGGTCTTTCCGGCGGTGTGTTTGACCTTCGGCATTTTGCTGGCCCTCCTGGTGGTCTACCGTCTCGGTATCATCAAGGCGACGGAGAATTTTAAATTAGGTGTAGCCGCCGCCACCGGTGGTATATTCCTGGTCTATATGGCGTCTATCGTCATGGGCTTCTTCGGCGTTTCTGTGCCGTTCATTCATGAAGGGGGTATGTTCGGCATTGGCTTCAGCCTTTTCGTCATCGTGATAGCTTCTCTGAATCTCGTGCTCGATTTCGATTTCATCGAGAACGGCGCCGCCTCGGGCGCGCCCAAGTATATGGAATGGTACGCGGCCTTCGGCCTGTTGGTGACCCTGGTGTGGCTCTACATCGAGGTGTTGCGGCTCCTGGTTAAGTTGCAGAGTCGCGACTGATTGATTCTTTTGGAATTCGCCAATGGGGCGGGCTTTCAGCCCTCACGGATTGGATTGCCCCATGTTCATGGGCCGTTGGCCCATGCTGGTATGTTGTCGGGCCTTTGGCCCTATAGTACGTTGAGGGTCAGGGTTTGAGCGCCGACGGCGCGTATCCATACCAGCCCAAGCCGCAGGCCTGGGAAAATGCGATGTGCGAACCCAGATAGTTCAACAAAAACTTAGGGTACCCCGGTCAAACCCTGAGGGCTTGTCTGTGGCGTCCAAGTAGAATTCATTTTGCACCGACGACAGTTTAGTGATTTTGGAAGGCACAGGAGGGGGAATTGACCTGCACCCCACGTGAAGGTCGTTGGTGAATCAGACGGGCGTGTCTCCCGATTCAGCCGTAGATTCCTGCTGAAACAGATGTTCTTTCATGGCGGTAGCGTTGCTACCGCCATTGTGGTGTCTGGACACTGAAAATGGCCGAAAAAGGTGCGTCGGGCGGCGGAGAGTGGGTACCATGGACGGTAGCCAGGACAGAATCTCAACCCATTTCGAGAGAGGTACTATCCGAATGAATACCCATGCCATGACCCGGGCCGCCCGACACGCGGCCCTTTCGCTGATAGGGGCATCGCTCCTTGTGCACCCGGCCACCGGCCAGGAATCCGAAAGCGCCGTTACGCAGGAGGACCGCCTGCTATCGAAGACCCGACAATTGACCTTTGGGGGTAAACGGTCGGGCGAAGGCTATTTTTCGGCCGACGGAAAGCAACTGGTCTTCCAGAGTGAGCGCGCGGCGGAAAACCCCTTCTACCAGATCTTTTTGATGGACCGGGCGTCCGGTGAAGCGCGCCGGGTTTCCACGGGGGTGGGTAAGACGACCTGCGCGTGGATACACCCTGCGGGGGACCAGGTCTTGTTTGCCTCGACCCATGAAGACCCCGACGCCAAGGCGAAGCAGGAAGCCGAGTTGGCCGACCGGGCTTCCGGCGAGGAAAAGCGCTATGCGTGGGACTACGACGCCCAGTATGAGCTTTACACCCGTGATCTGAAAACGGATGCCTTGACCCGGCTGACCCATGCCGAAGGTTATGACGCGGAAGCCTCGTGGGATCCCCGGGGCGAGATGATCGTGTTCTCTTCCAACCGCGCGGCCTATGAGGGGACGCTGAGCGCGGAGGACCAGAAGCGCTTTGAGGTGGATAAATCCTATTTCCTTGACCTCTACGCCATGGACAGTGATGGCAGCAACCTGCGTCGGCTGACCGATGTGCCGGGCTATGATGGCGGGCCTTTTTTCAGCGCCGATGGCGAATACATCTGCTGGCGTCGCTTCTCCGAAAACGGGGCGACGGCAGAAATCTTCACCATGCGTCGCGATGGGTCCGAACAGAAACAGCTGACCCGGTTGGAAGCCATGTCGTGGGCGCCCTACTTTCATCCATCGGGGGATTACCTGATCTTCGCCACCAACGTGCACGGCTTTGAAAACTTCGAGCTCTATCTTGTGGATGCGGCCGGGGAAAAGGAGCCTGTGCGTGTGACGGAGACGGCGGGCTTTGATGGGCTGCCCGTCTTCACGCCCGATGGCAAGCAGTTGGCCTGGACCTCCAATCGGACGCCCGAAAAGCAATCCCAGATTTACCTGGCCGACTGGAATCATGCGGCGGCCCTGCGGTTGCTGGATGGCGGTACCGTGGCGGTGGCGGACGAGGAGGCTCCTGCGTTTCGTGCGCTCCCGGAAGGGCATCAGACTACGGAAGCCATTCGTGCGGAAGATATTCAGCATCACGTCGTGGCCCTGGCTTCCGAGGCCTTTGCAGGCCGGATGACCGGCACGGAAGGCGAGCGCTTGGCTACCGACTATGTGGCCGAGCAGTTTAAGGCCCTGGGGCTGGAGCCCGCCGGTGATGACGGCACCTACTTCGACACCTTTGAATTTACGGCCGGTATTTCGCTGGGTGATGAGAGTGGGTTGGTAGTGGAAGGTTCCGACCATAGTTACGTGGCCGACGAAGACTGGCGTCCCCTGGCCTTCTCCAATGCGGGGAGCTTCCCGGCGTCGGAGGTGGTCTTCGCGGGCTATGGCATCGTGGCGCCTGCGGGCAATGGCTTTGAGGAATATGATTCCTTTGTTCACCTCGATGTCACCGATAAATGGGTGTTGGTCTTCCGCTTCATGCCCGAAGACATTTCCCCGGAGTTGCGGCAACACCTGGGTCCCCATGCGAGTCTGCGGCGTAAGGCCATGGTGGTGCGCGACAAAGGCGCCCGCGGATTGCTGGTCGTGAGCGGTCCCCGCTCGGAAGTGAAAGCACAACTGGCACCACTGTCTTTTGATGTGTCTATTGGCGGCACCAGTGTGGCGGCAATTTCTATCACCGATAAGGTAGCGAAAGACCTGCTGCGCCCTTCAGGGAAGTCGCTGGAGGCCTTGCAGCAAGGACTCGATGGCGGTGAGGTGCAGATGGGCATTGCCCTGGACGACGTGCGCGTGAGCGCCCATGTGGATCTGAAAAAAGAGCGCCGCACGGGACGTAATGTGTTGGCCCGACTGGTGGCCGAGGGTGCGCAGGATGGCGCGGTGGCCATTGGTGCCCACGTGGACCACCTGGGTGCCGGGGCTTCTGGGGGTTCCCTCGCCGATGGCAGTGAGCACGATGGGATTCACTATGGTGCCGATGACAATGCCTCGGGCGTCGCGGGGATGCTGGAAGTGGCGGCCCGCATGGTGGCCGACAAGGCGGCGGGCGATTTTGCACCCAAGCGCGATATCGTCTTCGCGGCGTGGTCGGGCGAAGAGCTCGGTCTGCTGGGTTCGGACCACTATGTGAAGGAGTTGGCCGACGGGAAGGAGGCTATCACGGACCAGATTTCCTCCTACTTCAACCTGGATATGGTGGGGCGTCTGCGGAGTAATCTTGTGGTGAGCGGTGCTGGCTCGAGTTCGGTGTGGTATGACGCCGTGGAGCGGGCGAATGCGTCTATTGGCCTGCCCATAGTCATGCAGAAAGACAGCTACCTGCCCACCGACGCGACGTCCTTCTATCTGAAGCAGGTGCCTATCTTCAGCGTCTTCAGTGGGGTCCACTCCGAGTATCATACGCCCCGGGATACGGCGGACCTGTTGAACTATAAGGGCGCGGCACGCATCAGTGAACTGGTCCATGTTGTCGCGTCCGATGTGGCGACCTGGTCCACCACGCCGGATTACATTGCCATGGAGCAGCCCGCCGAAGAGGGGGGCCGTGGTGTCATGCGGGCCTACCTGGGTACGGTGCCCGATTATGCCGAATCGGATGTGAAGGGCATGGTGCTCAATGGGGTGACCAAGGGCGCGCCTGCGGATAAGGCAGGGCTCAAGGGTGGTGATGTGATTGTGGAGATGGCGGGCAAGACCATTGAGAACATCTATGACTACACCTATGCCATTCAGGCATTGAAGATTGGCGAGGCCGTGGAGGTGGTCGTGGAGCGCGATGGCGAACGGGTAACCCTGCAGATTACGCCGGAGTCCCGGCAGTAAGCCCATGACGTGATACGTGCCGGGCGCGTGGAAGGAGACTTTCGCGCGCCCGGCTTTTTGGTGAAAGGACCTAAAGGACGAAAAGGACTTAAAGGACAGGACGACAGGAGCATCAACGCCTCGTGACTACGGTCCTCCGTAGTCACGAGACCGTGCAACGCCAGCTCCCTTTGTGCCGTAGCCGCGCCCCAAGACCACGTATCAAAAGGCCACCGTGCCGTCCTGCCAGAAACTCCCGTTCAACGAGGCCCAAGACACCCGAACCCGACCGGCGGTCGCGTGGGATCGGGTGGCACCACAGACTGCCGTGACGTTCTTTCCTATTGTCCTTTATGTCTTTTCCGTCCTTTAGGTCCTTGGTGCGTGTTTGGATATGGCGTGAAAAGGGTGTACCCTATAGCCTACCGATCGTTAAGTTTTTCCCAGAGCAAGGAGAGTGCTATGGATTTCGCTGTTTCGCCGAAGATGGAAGACCTGTTGGGCAAGGTGCGCGCCTTTGTGCAGGAGGAGCTCTATCCCCTGGAGCCCCAGGTATTGAACGAAGGGTTTGCTTCGGTCCTGCCGATTTTGCAAGAAAAGCGTAAGAAGGTGCGGGAGCTTGGACTCGCCCTGCCGCAGATAGAGAAAGAGCACGGTGGTCTCGGGCTCAGTGTCCTGGAGCACGGCCTGGTGCAGGCGGAGTTGGCCAAGACCTTTGTGGGCGTCTATTGCTTCAACTGCCAGGCGCCCGACGCGGGGAACATGGAAATCCTCATCAAATACGGCACGCCCGAACAGCAGGAGCGCTATTTGAAGCCTCTGCTCGCCGGAGAAATTCGCAGTTGTTTCTCCATGACCGAAGTGGACTTCCCCGGCTCGAATCCCACGTGGATGGGCACGAGCGCCGTGAAGGATGGGGACGACTATGTCATCAACGGGCACAAGTGGTTTACCTCGTCCGCCGATGGGGCCAACTTCGCCATTGTTATGGCGGTGACCAACCCCGATGCGCCCAAGCATATGCGGGCGAGCCAGATTATCGTGCCCCTCGATACGCCGGGCTTTTCCATCGTGGAAAACATTTCCTGCATGGGGCACCGGGGCGAAGACTGG
>JAUIMA010000369.1 GCA_030432675.1 Candidatus Hydrogenedentota bacterium
GCCCGCGAAGGCCACTACCGCCAACGCTCCCAAAGTGACTCTCACACACATTCTCATTAGTCTTTTCTCCATGGTTGTCCCAATCAAGGTGTGCGGTGGCCCATACCAACCGCTTCATGAAGACGAATTTGAGAGTCATCGTTGCTTAGCGAAACCGCGAATAAGCAGCGAAGCGTTGCAGCGATCCTCCCCGATCCTGCAAAGACGTCTGCGTTGAGTATGCATTTTTTGTGCCACCTATGTAAAGGAAGAGAATACCAATGAAATAGAGGGTGCTGCGGCAGTCTCTTAATACAAACGATGAATAAAACCGATGACAGGTGTTATGTTGTTCTCAAGACTGACAACTTATTGACACCGAAAGGGTGCGCATGCGACGGAATGTGCTGGAGCAGCGGAGACCCACCTACAGCGTTACAGTGCGGGAGGAAAAGGGGCTGAAATTCTGCCCGGATTTCCTATGCTTTTTATGTCAAGGGCATTCAGCGACTGTTTCGCCTTTCGTGTTGGACAGGACTTGAGCCCTTCGCATCAGCCCCCAACCTGACGACCTGGAAAGCCCCATGTTATACTTGCGCCTTCGTCGTGGTCGTGTTGATGGACCCGGCGCGCTTCTTCGTATTCCTCGTGCAAAAAGGTGTTGGTTCC
Source organism: Candidatus Hydrogenedentota bacterium (assembly GCA_030432675.1). Taxonomy (GTDB): domain Bacteria; phylum Hydrogenedentota; class Hydrogenedentia; order Hydrogenedentales; family JAEUWI01; genus JAEUWI01. The sequence goes on from JAUIMA010000369.1 coordinate 649, forward strand.
GTGTCCCCTATCGCTGTTGCGGCCGATTTAAGTTGCCTGATTTCCCGCCCCATGACGGGCGTGGGCTACTACACCCGCAATATCTTTCAGGAACTGGATCGCAGCGCCGTGGACCTGCGTCCTATCGCGGCATCGGCCCAACCCCGTCCCGATGATTTGGACGGCTGTCTCGGGGCCGACCAGGCCTTGCCAACGTACCGCTTTCCCACCCGGTGGAAAAACACCCTGTGGACCCGTGCCGAATGGCCGCCCATCGAATGGCTCACCGGGAAGTGCGATATCGTCCATGGCGGCTTCCATCTGCTGCCCCCGTCCCGCACAGCCAAGCGGGTGGTTACCGTTTTTGATTTGGCCGGTATGCGGCGGGAAGCCATCCACGACGACGCAGACCAGGCCATGCACCGCCACCTGCTGGCCCATGCCATCCCCCGGGCCGATGGTATCTTCGCCATTTCGCAGAGCTGTCGCCAGGATGTCATCGAATTGCTGGGCGCCGATCCCGCCAAGGTCTACGTGGTCCCCGGTGGCGTCTTCCTCGATGAATTCGAAGCGGCCCCCGACGGTGCCCGTATGGACGCCCTGCGCGCGACCCACGGTATCCGGGGTGACTTTCTCATCCATCTCGGCACCCTGGAGCCGCGCAAGAATCTCGCCCGCCTCGTGACGGTCTACGCACGGCTGTTCGAACGCCATGGGGACCTGCCCCAACTGGTCCTGGCCGGGGGCAAGGGCTGGATGTATGAACCCATCTTTGAGGCCATCGAATCCCACGGCCTGACGGAACAGATCATCTGCACGGGCTACCTTTCCCGCGAAGATGCCGTGACCCTCCTTCACCACGCCCAGGCCTGCGTCTATCCCTCGCTGTACGAAGGCTTCGGATTGCCCGTCCTGGAGGCCATGGCGGCCCGGACGCCGGTGCTCACCTCCAATGTGTCCTCCCTCCCCGAAGTCATCGGCGATACGGGGATTCTCGTGGAGCCCGAAGACGAAGCCAGTCTGGAAGCCGGATTGACCCGCCTCCTATTCGAGCGAGACGACGAAGGCGACCGGATTTCCGCCGCGTCGGAACGGGCCCAGGGGATGACCTGGCGGCACAGCGCACAGCGCCTCCTTCAGTCCTATCGCGATGTGTTGGATGGCGTGGGGTATGCCCCATGACGGAAACTGCGGAGAAACGGCTCGCCCGGGAAACGGCGAAGGTCGGGGTGAACGTCGGCCTCCTATTGGCCGCCCGCATCGCCGGACTTGCCATGAGCCTCGTCCAACTCGGAATTATCTTTCGCTCCCTCGGGCTTTCCGCCCAGGGCGAATATCAGGCGGCCTTTAATTTTGCATCCCTCTTCACCGTCTTTGCGACCCTGGGCATTCAGCGCCTCCTGGTCCGCGACATTGCCCGGGACCCCAAGGTGGCGTGGTCCTATGTGTGGACCGCCCTGTCGGTCGTAACAGTCCTTTCCACGCTATGCATGACGGCCATGTATTTCCTCAAGCGGGATTCAGGGAGTGCCGACCTCGTGTTGTGGGCGGGGGCTTATGTGGTGGTGACGTGGGCCTTGCAACAGCCCTTCGAAGCCCTTCTGATCGCGCGAGAGCGCATGGGGCTGGTGGCCCTGCTAAATGGGGTGGCGGGTGCCCTGAAGCTCGGCGCCGTCTGGGCCAGCTTTGACCCACCCATACCGCCGAGTGACTATGTCTATGACCCCGTTTCGGTGCACCAGGTGGTCGCCGTGGCCAATATCATAGGACTTCTCTGTTTCGTCGTGGTGGCTATGACCCTTGGCGGGGTGACGTGGCCCCGCTTGCGCCTTCGGGCGGCCCTTTCGCAGGTAAGGGAGTGTTTCCCCTTCGCCCTGGCTATGCTCTGCAGTTGGGTCTATTTTAAATCCGACATGGAGCTGCTGCATCATTTTCGCGGCAGCAGCGATGCGGGAATCTATGCCCCCGTACAAAAACTCATGGAACCCCTCCTCATGGTGGCGGGACTCTGGGGTACGGCCATTTTTCCCGCCTTGTGCCGCCTTTCCCATACCGACGCTGAAGGCTTCGCCCATATCAAGGCGACCTCCGTGCGGCTTGCCCTTTTGCTGGCTTGTCCCATGGCCGTCGGACTCGGATTGTTAGCGCGCCCCATCTTACTCTTGCTGACCGGGGGCGAGACGGACTTGTTGGAGTCTGTTTACGTATTGCAGATTGTGGCTATTATCCTGCCGCTTTTTTATCTTAACGGCATCGGACAGGAATTCCTCTATGCCGCCCATCGCAACGCCTTTGTGGTCATCGCCTACCTGGTGGCGGGCATGGTGAGTGTGGGGCTCAATCTGTGGGCCATTCCCCAATACGGCGTGGTGGGACTGGCGTGGGTGGCGGTCGTGGCCAATGGGGTCGTGAGTATCTTTTTCTGCGTCGGCATGCGGCAGGAGATCGACTTCGTCGGACTCGTCGTGCTACTCGTCAAAACCGCCATCGCCTGCGGATTCATGTGGGTGGTGGCCTGGTACGGCGCGGCACTCCATCTGCTCGTCGGGATTGCTGCGGGCGCGGTGTGTTACGGGATCGTCCAGTGGTTTCTGGGCACGCTCAACAAACAGGAGCGGGCCCTGGTCGTTCATGCGGCAGAAGGGCTCCGGGCTAAGTTGGGGCGTTGATTCAAAGCCGGGAGGGGGACAGCCCCGACTATCGAATACGCTACCCCGTATTGACGTCACCTATTCCGCCCACACGGTAGACTCGCACGACGTGAGACATAACGTCGGTGCAGTCCCCGGCACGGCTTGGCACAAAGCAATCTTTCCAGGTTTCCCAGTCTCGCCAATACTATTTCTGCGGCCGTTGCGGCGTCCTTCCTTTCTCCGTGCTCCGCTTGCCGGTGGGAAACTCCGGGAAGGTCGGGAAGGTGGGGCCGGTCGATTTCTCATTGCCTTGCTTCGTCTCCGGTCGGGGAAACTCGGGAAAGACGGGAGGCACGGGGCGCTGAGGAATCTTCATGGCCGGTCGGGTGGCAGCACCAGGCGAATCGACTTCCGGGTGGTTCATACGCTGCTGCATCCGCAGTGCAGGGTGACTCATATCGAGGGGCGGCAAGGTGGGCGGCTTCATTTTCGGGGGCCACGGTTCGGCATCAGCAGTCTGAAGGTCCTGTAGCGTGGCCAGGTGCTGACGCAGCTGCTCGGGCTCCTGCAGCAACTGGTTGATGAAAGGGCCATACTCTTGCGCGAGCAGGGGGTCCCGGTGGATGAGCCGATTCCAATAGCGGATCCAGGGGCGTGTCTCGTCGTTACGTGCCCGGTTGATATTCCGCAAGTGCCAGAGCCAGAGCTCCCGGGGATGCTGGTAAAGCTCCGTCGGCAGGCCTTCGCCCGATTCCGACGTGGCGACTCCCAGCTTTTCCAGTTGTTCCCACCAGGGCAGCACAGCCTCATAGGCCTCCGGGGTGTCGAGCACCGCCTGGAAAGCGGTGCGCAGGGAGGCCATCCACTCCGGGTCTTCCAGGAAGGCGTCGTAGGCTCCCTGCAGGGCTTCGGGCAGGGGGCGAACCTGACTGGGGTTGGTGAGGAAGCGCATGGCCACATCGGGGTGACCCCGCAGATACTGGACCGCCCGTGTCATCTCGGGGCTGGCCTTGGCTTTGTCGAGCTCTGTGCGGACCAGGTTTTCCACCGCGCTCCGCAGTTCAGGGTTTTCCCGCAGGTGGGCGTAAAAGGTATCAAAGCGGGACTGGGCCTCGGGGCTTTCACCCAGTACTTCATCGAACTGGGTGTCCAGGTTTCGCAGGGCAGATTTGGTACGGGCCCGCCACCAGGCCGTCTCCGTGGCCGCCAGTTCCGGCAGTCGGGCAAGTTCCTTCAGGTAACCGACGTGATTGGGCAACGCGGCCGGCTCTTGCTGTAGGAAGGCGCGCAGGGTAGGCGGAAAGGGGTCCATCGGTTTCGGCGCTACCGGTCCATCCGCCACCAGCAGCCAACAGATAACCCCGGCCCACATCATGCCAAATCGAGCTCCGCCGCCAGGTCGAGCACGGTGAAGCGATTGCGGAGGTAGCGCGCTCGGGCCTGGCCATTGTGGTATTCGACCGTGCTTACCTTGAGCGCCTCCGCCGTGATGGGGCCGCCAGCCGCCTGGATGCAGGCCGCCACGGTGGCGGCGGGCTGGAGTTCCTTGCGGGCCTCCTCGCGCAGGCGGGGCAACTGAGATTTCAGCGCCTCGATTTCGGCCAGGAAGGCATCGCGACCCAGCCGTTTTTCGTGCCACTGCTCGCGCACTTCGGCCCCTACGGTCTCGCCCCAATCGGATGCGATGGACGCTTCAATCCGCGCTTCGTCCGTCTGAGCACGCCACAGGGCTTTCCCATCCAAGGATTCGGGGTCCAGCTGGAGGATTTTTTCCCAGAGTCCCAGGGTGTAGATGGTGGCCACACCCACCTGGGCACCATGGAGATCCTGCCCGGTATTGTAGAGGGCATGCTTCATGTCGAGGTAGTGCGAAATGAGGTGTTCGCCCCCGGAGGCCGGCGCCGACGAACCGGCGATTACCATGCCGAAGCCGCTGAGGAGCAGGGCCTCCATGACGAGGTGGATCCCCGCCGGGTCGCCTGCCCCAATGGTCTTGGCTTCCCGAAAGAGTCGCTCTTGAATGCCGTCGTTAAACTCCCGGGGACGGTCGCAATAGTAGCCACCGCGGAGCAGGTGGCAGGCGCGCCAATCGGCGGCTGAAGAACACTTGGAGAGAAAGTCGGCCACCCCCGCAGCCGCCATGGCCTGGGGCGCTGTCGCCACCACATCGGGGTCGGCAAAAACACCGAGGGCGGGGGTACACGGCAGGGTCCGTTTCAATCCACGGACCTTGAGGGCCACGATGGCCGAGGTATAGCCATTCATCGAGGCGGCGGTGGGATAAAGAAGCACGGGCTTGCGCTGTTTGCTGCCCGCATCTTTCGCAAGATCGCACAAGGTCCCCGAGCCGATGGCAATGTAGCCGTCCACATCCTGCCCCGCCTCTGCCACGTCGTCGGCCCGTTCCTGGGTCGCTTCAAAGGCTTCCGCCGGATAGGTGCTGGAAACGATGGAGATCCCCACATCGCCGAGGGCGTCATGAACCCGGTTTTGTGCGGCGGCCAGGGTGTTTTCATCGGCCACAACCAGGCAGGTCTTCAGCCCCTTGTCGCGCGCAAAGGTGGCCAGGGCCACGGCCGCATCGGGCCCGATGGAGCAGCGTTCGATGGGGAGTGCGTGGCGTTGACCACATTCGCAGTCAAAGGCGGTGCCGAGGGTATGCCATCCCAGGGTTTTCATGGGGTGTTCTTTCTAGGGTAGGTTTGGGGGTGAAGGGCACTGATTACGACGCCCCGACCCCTTCAGTATAGCAAAGTACGGGGAGGGGTCGCCTTCAGGAGGTGGAGAGGTCGTGGCCGGATACCCGCTGCATGGTCTCAATCTTTTTGAGTTTTCGCCAGAGGGTGTTCCGTCCAATACCCAGCACCCGGGCTGTCTTGGCCTGATTGTTCTTGCAGCGCCGGAGGGTATCGACTATATGCTCGGCCTCTACTTCTTCCAAAGTGCGAAAGGCCTCTTCTCCCCGTGGCGTAGCGGGCCCGTTGCCTTCCTGCTGGGCGAGGGCCCGTTGGACCATGAGACCGGCTTCACCCGGTTGGAAGGGGAGAAAAATGTAGCCGAAGACACCCGCACGCATGGCGCGGAGGGTGGCGGGAAGGTGCTCCGAATTGGAGAGCAGCAGGACAGTCGTTTCGGGGCCGAGTTGCCCGGTTGCCCAAACGGGGTCATCCGATATGAGCAACGAGCGATCAATCGCCTCATCCGTCACGTGATGACCCTCGGCTTCCAACATCACCTTCAGGGTCATGCGGATTGCCGGGTCCGCAATATGGAATCCAATTTGTGCCATACCTTGAGGTTATACCGAAATGGCGCTAATGTCTACCCCAAAATGTAAGAAA
>JAUIMA010000370.1 GCA_030432675.1 Candidatus Hydrogenedentota bacterium
ATAAGCCTGTTACGGCCTGTGGGGCGTTTACTTACTGATAATGCGTTTTGTCTAAGAGGCCTCTTCCGCAGAGGCTTCGGTAATCAAGACGGGCGTGCCGATGGGCAACTCCTCGAAAACCTTGATGACGTCATCATTGAGTAGACGAACGCACCCGTGAGAAGACGGCGTGCCAATCTTCTCCTCGCCATTGGTGCCGTGAATATAGATGCACCGTTGCTTCGAGTCCACCAGGGTTCCATCGGACCGGGTGCCTTTGTTCACCCCCGGCTCCATACCGTCGAGCCAGAGCACCCGGGTCAATACCAGATCCTCCACCACGTCATCGCCGGGCTTCCAGATTTCCTTCGTCGCGCGACGGGCCCGAAAGACCTGCCCCCAGGGGGCATCGGCACCAAACTTCTCGTCCACTTTGTGCCAACCCAGGGGGGTCTGAAGGCTGCCGGAGACGGAACCCGTGCCCGCGCTCGCCGTGGCGCAGGGAAGGGTCTTACGAATCTTTCCACCTTCGATCACGTGAAAGGTTTGTTTATCCACATCAATCCAGACTCCGAGCGCCTGGCCCACCTTCTCCGCCCAACCGTATCGATTGAGTGCGCTTAACCCTTCGTCCCCCATGTCGGGTCCTCCTTGATTGCTCTTTGGGCCAATTGACGCGGCGTTGCTGGTGGCTTTTACCCCATCGGCCACCTCGATAGTTACCGTCACCCCCTCGGGCACCTCCAGGTGATATCCTGACGCGGGATCAAAGCGGGCCGTCATGGTGCCCTGCGGGTGGGGCACGGCAAGCGTCATGGCCGGCAACCCGTCAATCCGGGGCGGCGCGAAGCGGACGGAAGTCCAACCCGGCGCTGCCGGAGACAGGCCCAGGACGTGCTCGGCGAGAATGTAAATGGGACTGCTGCTCCAGGGGTGGCACCAACTGGTATTCCACTTCTGGTCTGGTCCCCAGACTTCCATGCAGGTCGTGGCGCCGGCCCGCAGCATCTCTTTCCAGCCATGCTCTGTGTCGTTGGTCAACAAGGCGTAACCCAGCTCGGGATTCCCCGCGCGAAAGCAGGCCTCGATCACATAGGATGCAATGTACACGCCACAGTGCAGGCCCTTCTCTTCGATAAGGGCGAGCATTTTCTGTGGGTCTGCCCCCGCCGTCAGGCCAAAGGCCAGGGGGATGGCGTTGGCATGGAGCGAACTGTGACGCGAGCCCGGCGCATCCACATAGAGTCCCGTCTTCGGATCCGCCAGTTGCGCGGCGAAGGCGACGGACACCTGTTCGGCCTTCGCCGTATAGGCGGCACCATCCCGGCCGAGGACCTGCTCCAACCGAGCAGCGGTACGCAGGGCCCCGTAATAAAAGCCGTTCAAGACCGTATTGGCCTTATCTTTTGAGAAGTCATAGTCGTAGCCATCACGGAGATTCTCCGGCCAATCGACGAGAAGCCACTTTTCCGGCTTGTCGAGTCCTTCAACCAAACCGGCTTCATTGGCAAAACTTCCATAGTAGGCGAAGAGTCCGGGAAACACGTGGTCCACCATGGCTTCCAGGAAATCCCGATCACCCGTGCGCCCATAGTACGCCTCCAATAAGAAGGGATATTGAAGGGAATACTCGGCAATTTCCTGCATGAAATGACCCGGGGCCACCGCCATCATCCCGGGATGAATCTGGCAGGACAGGTAAAAATCGTAGAGCGCTTTCCGGGTTAGGGACGGGTCGTTGGTAAGCCACAAGTGGGAGCGTCCGGCGATGACCGCATCCCCGAGGTATTGCCCCTTTTCACGGGTCGGACAATCCAGAAAGCCCCCCTGGGAGCCCATCTGAACCCCCCGCTTGCAGATTTCGAAAATCTGGGCGAGTTGCGCGTCGTCGGAGCTAAAGCGGCTTGCGGCATCATCAAAGGGATGGTGGCGTACTTCCACCCACACCTCCGGTTCGACGGGCGCATCCAGTATCTCCAGATAGCGAAAAGCACGGTAGTCGTAGAAAGGAATCACCTCGTCGTTACCTGAGAGAACCGGCTTCTCTTCATAGGTCATGCTGGCGCGAATCTTATAACGCACCCGACCATCCGACTCCAGTTCCTCGCCGTGACGCACCGTAATGGTGTCCCCCGCCTTCCCCTTAATGCGAATACGCGTATGGCCTACAATCTCGGTTCCGAAATCATAGAACCAGATGCCCTCTTCCAACTGCTTCTTTTCAACCGGTTCTTTTCGATACCGTTCCAGGGGGGGCGTGGCCTGCTGGACGAGTACATGATCCTGACGTCCTGTCGCCGGGGCCTGCCATTTGCTGTCATCAAAACCCACCGTATCCCAGCCGACGGGGAGGAGCCGCATGTCGATATTCTCCAGAAACTGGGTCTGGTATCCAATCGTTTCCTCCCCCGGAAATGCGGCGAGAGGAAAGGCGCGCCATCCATCGTTGGACCGAAAGCGCTCGGTCGTGCCGTCTCCGTAGGTCACATCAAGGCGCAGTATAAACCCAGAGCGGTTGTCTCCACTTCCCCATACGCGATTACGGAGCCCCTGATAGAAGATGTGGGCCCCAAGACAATTACTGCCCTTCTCCAGATAGTCCGCAATATCGAGCCAGTAATAGGGATAAGAAAAATAGTATCCCCCTTCCGGCCCCTGGACGACGGGGAATCCGTTGATGCGCAGTTTGTAGTAGTCGTCGCCAGTGATATAGAGATGGGCGGAGGTCGGCGTATCCTTTAGCACAATCTCTGATCGCAGCAGGGTATGAATGTTTTTCGGGCCAGACACTTCTGGCGGCTTTACCTGCTCTCGCAACAGAAAATCTACCGTCGGCTGATCAGCCATCCGCGGATCGAGGAGCCACGTGGCATCTTCAAAGATATCGGCCCAAAGGGGAGCCGCGATCAACAAAACACAAATCAATACGTAACGGACCATAGCAATTCGAACTCCTGCAAAGATGGAGTCGTAGTGTATCAAGCCCAGACAGGCCTTTCCCACTTGGCGTCACACCGGAAGGAGACTTTACAGAGCACGAATCATGAGGTACCATGCCTTGGCGACACTGACTGCCATTGATCGTGCAACGCAGTGTCGAGAGCAATTAGACCTTCACGATCAGCAACCCGGAGAATTCCCCCGCCATGGCGACTGTAAAAGGCCCAAGCCGTGTCTTTCTTGCCCGCTTCAAAAACGACAAGAAAAAGTATATCCAGATCGAACCCTTCAAGGTCGAAACTACGCATGACTTTGGCAAGATAAAAAAGCCCCCCTCCCAGGCCGTCAAGCGGATGGATAAGATCGCTACGAAGGTGTTGGACCACTACGAGAAAGTCTGTCATGACACTATCGTAAAAATGGACAACAAAATTACCGGTATCGTCGGCAAGGCCAAAGCCTCGAAAGATCCCGCCACGGAAGTACCCAAGGCGGAGGCGGAGGCGAAAAAAATAACCGAAAGCACCACCGCCATGGTTAAAAAAGCGGCGGAGTCGGTTCAGGGGGCCATCGAAGTACAAGTACAGAAAGAGCTCGCCAAAGAAAAAAACTTCGCCGAACTGCTAACAGAGTACAAAGTAAAAGTGGTGTACAACATTGGCAAACAGACGATCTCGGTAACCATCAACGTCGTACGTCTGGTGGGAACGGGCGGTGCCGATATCAGCGCCTGGAAGGGTCTGGTCACGTCGGCCATCGCCATTGGGAAAGTAGTCAAAGATGCCTCGAAGGGCGAAGCATCGGTGCGCAAGGATATGGACAGCGCCATCGCCGATCACACCAAGAACCTTTGGAAAGAAGATGCCTACAAGAAAAAAGACAAGAAGACCCTGAAAGACCGGGCCAAACACCATTGGCAGAAACATAAGAAAACCGGTGAGAAGGCCGCAGCTAAACTGAAGCGCTATGACGTCTATATCGGTGGCCTCTACAAGGACATCAATAAGGCGGGAAACGAAGTTGATGCGAGTTGGAAAAAGCTCGACAAACAAATCGCGGCCATGAAAGGGGGCTTTAACAACCCCAAGGCGAAAAAGGCCGTTGCCTCGTTGGGGCCCGCCATCCTGGAAATGAAAAAGAACGTGAACGCCATGGGCGACCTGCTCGAAGACAAAATGGCCTATGCGGACGACATGGCCATGCTGTTAACAGAGCAGGGTGTGGCCGTCGATCGGGACAGCTTTCAGAAAAAGTGGCGGGATGGCCGGGCGACCAAAGACTTGCTGGCCATTTCGAAGGAAGTCTTCGCCTCAGCCAAGAGCATCAAGACCCTTGCAGAGGAAATTGGAAAACTGGTCTGATTCTTCATCGTCGCGAAGAGAAAACGGCGTCTCCAGCACGGAGACGCCGTTTTATTTGTCGTGCTCCAACCAGGCGAATGAACCCGCCTGGTCGATGATCACACGCACCGGTTACGAAATTGACGCGCCATTGCTTCGCACGGATAACCCCTCCGCAGCGATCACGGTGACGGGGACCCCCTCCGGCACGGTTAATTGATAGCCGCTGGCCGGGTCGTAGTCGACCTTCATACTGCCCAAGGGGTGAGGCACCGTGAGCGTCATCGAGGGCAAACCTTCAATTATGGGTGGCGCAAAGCGAACGGCCTCCCACCCCGGTGCGGCAGGCGTCAGTCCCAGGACGTGCTCCGCAATCAGATAGATGGGACTCGTGGCCCAGGGGTGGCACCAGCTCATGTTGCTCTTCTGGTCAGGACTCCACACTTCCAGGCAGGTCGTGGCTCCCGCGCGAAGCATTTCTTTCCAACTGTTTTTCTCATCATTGACCAGCAACGCATAGCCAATATCAGGGGCCCCGGCAAGAAAACACGCCTCAATCACATAAGACGCGATATAGACACCGCAACTCAACCCCTTCCCCTTGATGAAGGCCAGCATCTTGGCCGGATCAGCGCCCTTCGTCAACCCAAAGGCCAAAGGTACCGCATTGGCGTGTAAAGAACTATGGGTGGAACCTGGCCGATCGACATAGAGTCCCGTCGCCGGATCGACCAGCAGGTTCGCAAAACCATCCGCCACCCGTTCTGCCCGCGTTTCGTACACCGAGCCGTCACGTCCCAGGGTCTCTTCCACTCGGGCCGCACACCGCAAGGCGCCATAGTAGAAGGCATTCAGCAAGGTGTTGGGAGCATCGTTGCTGGGATAGTCATACCCATCCCGCATATTACCGGGCCAGTCAATGACCAACCACTTTTCCGGCTTATTCAGGCCCACGAGCAGACCGGCGTCATTCTCGAAAGACGCGTAGTAATCGAAGAGCCCCGGAAACACACCCGCTGCCATGGCCTCAAGGAATGCCCGATCACCGGTGTGCTTATAGTAATACTCCAACATCAAGGGGTATTGAAGCGGAAACTCCGCAATTTCCTGCATGAAGTGCCCCGGTGCGACCCCCATCATGCCGGGGTGAATCTTGCAGGACAGATAGAACTCGTAGAGCGCTTTCTTCGTCAAACTGGGATCGCCGGTGAGCCATAGATGGGCACGCGCCGCAATGACCGTATCTCCCAGATACTGGCCCTTCTCCCGGGTGGGACAGTCGACAAATCCGCCCTGAGACCCCATCTGAATGGTGTTCTTACAGAGGGCAAAGATTTGCTCCAAGGACCTGTCCTCCGACGTGAAGGCACTCGCCGTGGCATCGAACGGGTGATGACGCACTTCGACCCACAGATCGGGCTCAACGGGACTGTCCAGGATTTCCATATAGCGAAAGGCCCGGTAGTCATAGAAGGGAATCACATCTACCTTCCCCGAGAGCACCGGCTTCTCTTCGTAGGTCATATTGGCCCGCAGCTTGTAGCGGACCCGACCATCGTCGTTGAGTTCCTCGCCATGGCGCACGGTGATCACCTGGCCCGCCTCACCCTGCACCTGAACCCGGGTATGGCCCACGATCTCCGTACCGAAATCGTAAAACCAGGTGCCGTCTTCCAGCCGTTTCGTAGTCTGGGGACGAACCGTGTAGCGCTGGAGTGGCGGCGTCACCTGTAACGTGAAGACATGGTCCTGACGCCCCTTCAGGGGAGCGACCCACGCGCTGTCATCAAAGCCCACCTGCTCCCACCCCGATGGCATACGCCGCATATCAATGTGCTCCAGGAACTGTGTGCTGTAGCCAATTGTCTCTTCTCCGGGAAAGGCTTCCAGCGGATGGACGCGCCAGTGCTCGTCGGTCCCGAAGACTTCTTTCGAACCATCGGAATAAGCCACCTCCAGGCGCAGTATGAAACCGGCGCGATTATCCGCACTACCCCACACCCGGTTCCGGAGCCCCTGATAAAATACGTGGCTGGCAAGACAATTCTTTCCCGCCAGGAGATAGGCGGCCGCATCTATCCGATAGTAGGGATAGGAAAAGTCATAGCCCCCCTCCGGGCCCTGTACCACGGGAATCCCGTTAATGCGGAGGGTGTAGTAGTCGTCACCGGTAACGAATAGTTCGGCCGAAACCGGTTTCTCACGAAGGGTTATTTCACCGCGCATCAGGGTATGAATATTCTTCGGCCCCGTGGGCGCGGGCGCCGGAACCTGCGCACGGAGCAGGTAGTTCACGATGGGGTGACCGTCCATTCGGGGATCACGCAA
>JAUIMA010000371.1 GCA_030432675.1 Candidatus Hydrogenedentota bacterium
CGGCGGACGTCTGGTCGTCATCGCGTCAAAAGACGGGGCGAGTGCCGTCGCTCACGCCGGCATGACCGACGACGAAACCGATACCCTGGTTGAACTGGAACTACGCCCCACTTCGGGTATTGGTGGACAGGTCCTGGACGGGGATGGCTCACCGGTCACCGGTGCGATCGTCGTTCCCCACGAAATTCAGGAGAAGGAACGGGAGCGCAACACCTATGGTGTCCGCAGTCTGTGGGTCCGCACCGCAGCGGACGGTCGCTTTCAACTGGACCACATGCCCGAAGGTACCTGGACCCTGGCCGTACAGGCGAAGTCTTACGCCAGTGTGATCTCCGATGCCTTTAAGACGGGTGAAACCAACGCACACGTCGTATTAAAGAAGGGCAGCACGGTCAGTGGGACGGTCGTTGAGGCCGATGGTGGCGACCCGGTGCCCAACATATTCGTTACCATAAACGATGAGAACAACTACCGCAACCAACAGCGGGTTAAGACGGATGAGGAAGGCGCCTTTCATGCCGCCGCGCTGGCCGACAGCGATTACGTGGTTCACTTGGAAGACGAAAATCGAATCCTCGTCGGCGAGCCCCCTACCTTCACGATCAGTGACGAAGACCCAGTAGATGGCATTAAACTGGCCATTGTCGACGGGGGCATCGTGTCGGGCATGATTACCGACGCGGACACGGGCAACCCCATTGAAGGGGTCCGCATCCGTGCCCGGGGAAACACCCGTTCGACCAATCGCTCGCTCGAAGGCAGCAGCGATGCCACGGGTTACTACCAAATCACGGGCATGCCCGGGGGCAGTTACACCCTCCAGCGACGCTGGAAAGAGGGCTATCTCCACGGCGAATCCCGTGAAAACAAATCGGTGTCGGTCAAACTGGGTGAACACCTCGAAAATATCGACTTCGCGGTACAACGCGGCCTCTCCGTGACCGGCATCGTGGTGGACCAGAACGGAGAGCCGGTACAGGGCGTGAACGTCGGATGCCAGCCTCTGGTCGACAATGGAGAAGGCGAAAACATCACCACCAAAGAAGACGGCACCTTTGCAGCCCGGGGCTTTTCACCCAATACGGAGTTCAACATCCACGTTTCCGGCCGGGGCTACACCGCCCCCATCATGGGCCCCCTCAACACGGGAGAAACGGGATTGGAGGACATCAAGATCGTCGTTGAACCCGGTGCCTCTATTGCGGGCGTAGTGGTGGACACGACAGGAAAGCCCCTTGCGGACATGTATGTCAGTGCCCAGAAAGTAGGTGGCGGCAGGGGGAGTGGATCGGAGTCTACTGGTGCGGAGGGCACCTTCCATATCAAGAGCCTGGAAGAAGGCACCTATCAGCTGAGCGCACGGAAGCGTAACTCCTGGGGCAACTCCGGCGGGGGCAAGGAAGAGGTCACCGTCAGCCAGGGACAGGAACTCACGGGGGTGCGGGTGGTCTTTGGGGGCACCGATGGGGCAACCATTTCAGGGAAAGTCACCAACAGCAAGCGCGAACCCATCAACAATGCCAGTGTGCAAGCCTACAGCCAGCAAGGTGGCGGCGGATCCTATGTGCAGACGGAGGAAGACGGCACCTTTGAATTGAGCGTAGACAAAGACCGGGTGTACCGCGTCGATGTCAATCACCGTGACTACAGCAGTGCTCATCGCGATGAGATTGCCGCCGGGGAACGCAACCTGAATATTGAATTGGAAGGTCGAGGCACGGTGGAAGGCCAGGTCCTCGACGCGACGACGGGCCGCCCCATTCCTAATTTTGAGATTTCACACCACAAGGGCCACGCCGGTGGCATCAACTACCAGAACGGCGGCTACGTGGGCTTTTTTGACGAAGAGGGGCGCTTCAGCATTTCGACCGTCGAAGCGGGCGAAGCGACTATATACGCCCGGGCCAGTGGCTACGCGCCCACCTTCCAACACATCCCCTACGTTGAACCCGATGGCGTCACGGGCGGCATCCAATTCCGGCTCAGTCCCGGCGCATCTATCGAAGGTGTCGTGCTGAACTTTGAGGGTGCTCCGGTTGCCGGAGCGCGGATTTTCCTGGCCGCACGGGTAGACGATTGGATGATTCGTCAGGGTAGTGGCTATGGGGCCGTGGCCACCTCCGATGCGAACGGCGCGTTCACCATCGACTCGGTGGGCGACGACCTGAGCAAGATTACGGCAGTGCACCCGGATTACCCCAACACCACGGTTGATGTGAGTCTCGCACTCGGGCAGGCCACGACGGTTGAGATTGTCATGACCGGTGGTGCCACCATCGAAGGCACCGTGTCGGCCAATGGTGTCCCCATGGCGAACCAACACGTCTATATCCAAAGCAATCAGGGCGGAGGCCATCAATCGACACAAAGCGATGCCAACGGCTTCTACACGATCGAGAAGGTCGCAGCAGGCGAAATTTCCGTTCACGCCCGAATACAGCGTGACGGGGCCACGAAAACCCAGTCCAAAACGGTCACGGTTCAGGGCGGTTACACCACGACGGTAGACCTCAATGTGGAGTTTGGAACCGCCGCCGTGGAAGGACGATTGACGATCGGAGGCCAACCGGTGACTCAGGCCCATGTGGCGGCCATCTACGCTGGTGGGGACAACACCAGTCCGGAACAGGTTCAGGGCCAGGTGTCGCCCGACGGCACGTACCGCATCGAAGGACTCTCCGCCGGGACCCACCGCATCATGGCCAATGCTGCCGCCCCGGGGTCTGATCAGCGCCGGATGCGCATGATTGAGATCACGGTTCAAGACGGCCAAACGGTTCAGCTGGATATCGAGGTGGAAGACGGGGCACACATCCGGGGAATAATTTCAGGGGTTTCCGATCCCCGCCGGGTACAAGTGCTGGCCCTCTCCGGCGCTGTGACGATCACGGATCCGCAGACGGACATGACGTCGCCTGCCATGCAGTCGCTGATGGCGGGCTATTCTTCCGTTGCGGCCGACGGCAGCTACGATCTCAGCGGGCTTGATGCTGGTCAATACACGGTAGTCGCCCTCGAGTTCGGACAGAATGGCTATGCCGATGCAGCCTTCGCCACGGGGACCATTCAGCTTGGTAACACCGGCGATGGCGAACTAAACCTGGCCATCCGTTAGTAGCCTGAAAAAGGAATCAGCCTGTCGCGCGATGTTATTCGCGGGACAGGCTGTTTAATTGCGAAGCAGCGACGCTGCATTCTAGTCGGCGTCTTTTTCGAGCTCGGGCTCTTCGAAGCCATAGAGCCTGAGTAAATTCAGATGCCGCTTTAACTTACTTTGAATCGCCGCGTCAGTTCGATGACCAACCCGCTGAGCCGTGTTCCCGGCCCACACTTCATTTTCACCGACATCCTTATTGACCATGCTCCGGGGCAATATGACGGCCCCCCGACCAACGGTCACACCCGGCATGATATAACTGTGGTTACCAATAAAACAGTTTTCACCGATAATAATGGGGTCGCTTTGGTGGGGCGTCAGACGCCAGTGCACATCGGTCCCTTTAAAGCTATGGTTCATATCGCGCAACACGCTATAGGCCTCTATACACGTGTTATTCCCGATTTCAACGTATTCATTCCCCGCGATTAAGACGTGATCCTGCAATACGACGTCATCGCCTACGACAATTTTACCGCGCTTATGGGTGCGCATGAGGACGTTATTATAGAGGGTGCAACGTGCCCCAAGTTCCACGTGCCCCTTAATCTCCAGATGCTCGGCCTGGAATACACACCCCTCCCCAACGCGTTTGAATAGACGCCTATGTCGCTTCTGTCGCCAAGTTTCGAAAATACTCATGATGAAAGATCCTTCGCCGGTATTTTACGGATGTGGCCCCCCCGGCTCAATATTATTCGGCCGGGCATCACATACAAACGAATACATTCACGTCCCATCTCACGCCCATGCGTCCCTTTTCTACGGCACCCACGAAATACCAAAGCGGGACGGATAGCTCCATAACGTATTGATTTCATACAACTTAACCGATTAAATCCCGAAAAGTACGGAAAAAACCTCCGCATGTACATTTTTGTACTTGCAGATGCTTTGTATACGTGCTAGTATTTGTTCCAACATATAGTGTAGACAGAAGTGCTACGTGCCTATATGTTGTGCCAAGTCAACAACGCGATCAACTGGGAAGCAGCCGACGACCATGGGTGCCCGTGTCCTTCTATATGTTGTGCCAGGCTTACCACTACACGTGGAAGATCTGATGCCCCAAGCGCTACCAGCCCGTTGCGCCGGGGTGCTCCGCGCACACGGTCATCACGTCTTGATAGCGGATGATGGTACCGTGGATGCTATTGATAACGTTACCGATGGCTCTACTCAGGACCAGCTGACCGGCCTCCTGACGGGAGCGCACCCGGGCAAACGCCCGTGGGCTTCCCTGTTATCTGGACGGCGAGGCCAGCACCACCGGGCACTCGAGGTCACGCGAGACCTACGTATAGAGCGGGCAATGGATGACCAGAGCATTGGCTCGACGCCCCCCCATCTGGCGGTCCTTTTCGCCCATCGACGCAAAGACTTACGCGACGGATTGCCATTAGCCACCGCATTGAAACGACGCTGGCCCGACTGCTGTGTGGCAATCGCCGGCGAAATGGCGCGATGTTTCGGGCGGCAGATACTGGCCCGTTGTGACGCCGTCGATGCTATTTGTGGTTCCACACCGGAAGCGACTATCGCGGGGCTCGCAGTACATTGGAACAATCGGAGTGCCTGGCACCAAATTCCAGGCTTACTCAGCCGCACGGCGGAGCAGACACTGGCGGAAACCCCTTCGGCGACGACTATGCCGACCCATGCGCCACCGATTTATCATCCCGACGTTTATCCCGCACTATTGGATGGGGGAAAGTTTCGGCTCTTTACCCTGCGTCAGAGCACCGGTTATGCCCACCTGGGGCACTATCGTGGGGGGCAGCGCCCCATCTTTCTTTCCCGATCGGTTCCGCAACTCCGGTCCGAAATGCTTGCGTTGCATGAATTGTATGGCACGCGCACCTTCCACATTGAGGGAGAGCACACCCCGGAAAAGGCCATCAACGACTTGGCCGGTGCCTGTAAGGGCCTCCCCTTCCCCGTGCTCTACAGCCGGGACACCCACGTTTTTGAAATACGCCCGAAGACGGTCGCCCATCTCTCCGCGTCCGGATGCCAGGCACTCCGTTTTTCCCTGCTGACGGGCAGCCAGATGACGCTCACCGATTTCTTTGGCGAAAACTGGACCATCAGCCATGTGGAGCGCTGCCTGCGCCTCTGTCGTGACGCGGGCCTGTTTGTCCACGGCGACTTTATCCACCCGGTTCCGGTCGATGACTATCACACCCGTGCAGAGACCATCCGTCTACTCCACCGGTGTCGTCCCGACAGCCTGCGCCTTCATCTCCCCCAACTGATTCCGGGCAGCGCCTGGCATCAGCATGCGGCGGAGTTCGAGTTCCTGGTTGATGCCCGACGCCTCGGAAATTGGACCGACGCATCCGGACATGAATTGAGCCGGGCCGAGGAAGCAGCCGTCTACCCCCACCGATATGGTGGTCCCCAGCGGACGTCGGTCTTACAGCGCCTTCAGGCCTTTGATGAAGAACTGGAGCACTTTCCTGCGCCGATAGAATCGGGCTGTCAGACCGGTTTACTGGCGCGCGTGTCTGGCCAGAGCGGGTCGGAACAGACCTATATACAGGGGCTGGAGCAGGCGACGAAGACATTGGATATAGCCGCCATGCGGGACTACGTTGACACGTACAACATCCATGCGACGGCAACGATTAACACCCTCGATTTTCATCGAACCGCGGCCAAAAAAGTAGTGGGGAACTAACGCAACCTATGAATTCTCATGCTGTCGTAGTCACAGGAATTGGCGTTCTTTCCTGCAACGGATTGGGGCGGGAAGCCTATTGGAATGCGATCGCCGAAGGTGTCTCTGGAATTCGGCCCGTCACGCGCTTTGATGCGGGCGATCTCCCCTGCCAGATTGCCGGTGAATTGCTCGATTTTAACCCCGAAGATTTTATGAAAAAGAGTGTGGTGCGCAATTGGAATCGTCATGTGCATCAAGCCCTCGCCTGCTCCCGGCTGGCCGTCGAAGATGCTGATCTGAAGTCTGCCAAGTATGATCCGGAGCGTATCGCCGTAGGTATCGGCACCAGCATCGGCTCCCCGGATGAGGCTTACGAAGGCAGTCAACTCGCCATGGAAACGTCGGGATACAAGAAAATCAACAAACTGGCCTCTTCGGCGTTTTCCGGCCACTCCGCGACGGTTCACGTTTCGGTGGACATTGGCATTCGCGGTCCGGCGATTACTATCTCCAGTGGATGTGCCACCGGAT
Organism: Candidatus Hydrogenedentota bacterium; assembly: GCA_030432675.1. GTDB lineage: Bacteria > Hydrogenedentota > Hydrogenedentia > Hydrogenedentales > JAEUWI01 > JAEUWI01. The sequence goes on from JAUIMA010000371.1 coordinate 6,351, forward strand.
TGGACGCGCTCATGTGGGGCTTCAATCAAATACGGATGGGACAGGTAGAGGCTGCCGTCGTCGGTGCCACCGAGTCCCCGATATTTCCCCTGTCCATGGCGTCGGCCTGCTCACTCGGCATCCTCTCCAAGCGGAACAGCGAACCCCAATCGGCCATGCGCCCCTTTGACCGTCATCTGCCTTCATGCGACGATCGCTTGGGTTCATGCCC
>JAUIMA010000372.1 GCA_030432675.1 Candidatus Hydrogenedentota bacterium
GATTTACGTCGGCGTCGGCTATGGCCGGGCCAACGTGGTTCGTCTGGACCCTGAAACCGGCGCGCATCGGGCCATCCTTCCCGAGCAATACCGCAACCATGAGTCCCTGACCTTCGCGAGCGTTCAGCTCGGCGTCGATGGCCAAGTCTATATCGGTGCGGCGACCATGGTGCCCAATGATGCCGGGGAGCTCGTAAAGAAGGCGGCCATTCTGGTGCCCGACGGGGACAGCGTACGCGAAGTGAGTGAACGCCCCGAGATCGTGAACCAAGTCACCTTGAGAGATGGACGACGGGTGGCGGACGTCACCATTGATGGCACCTACACCTTGGTCTCCCCCGACGGCAGCACGGAGAAACGAAGCTTCACCTATAAAGGGGCGGGCTCGGGCATCTTCATGGTGGACAATGGCCCCCTCGGCCGCATCTATGGCGGCACGGCCATGCCCAACGAAATTTTCTATTACGACCCGGCCAATGGCGCGCTGGAGAACCCCGGCAACGCCACGGAAACGGGGGGCGAAATCTACAGTATGCTCGACCATCACGGCACGCTCTATGTCTGTGCCTACCCCGGATCCTTCCTCTCCAAGTGGGACCCCGCCAAGCCCTGGGACTATGGCCGCGCCGCGACCAACAATCCCCGTGGCTTTGGCCCCCTGGGTCCGGGCCACCTGCGGCCCCGGGCGATGATTCATGGGCCCGACGAAAAGATTTACATCGGCAGCTATCCCGAGTATGGACGACTGGGTGGCTCCCTCGGCATCTGGGACCCGGTGGAAGACAAGCTCGTCGAAAACTTCCCCCAGCTCATTGAGAACCAATCCCTCGTAGCGCTGGCCTATGACCCGGCCTCCGGGTTGATCTTTGGGGGTTCCAGCGTCCGGGGTGGTGGTGGCTCGACACCCACCGAAAACGAAGCCAGGTTTTTCGCCTTTGACCCGGTGGCGAAGCAACTGAAGTTCGCGAAGGCCGTCGTCGCGGGCGATAAGGACATTCGCAGCCTGTGTCGTGTGGGCGACCGTATTTTCGGTGTATCGGGCGCAGAGACCCTTTTTGTTTATGACATCCCGACGGATACGGTGTTGCACACGGCTTCCGTGGGTGTGGGCCATGTCATCGACGTATCGCTCCGCCTGTGGAAAGACGGCCTTATCTACGGCCTGGGCGGCAACAAGGTGTTTCGGATTAACCCAGAGCGCTACGCCGTGGAAGTATTGGCGGAGTACGGGGGCAAGATTCGCTGTGGTATGGCCATCGACGATACGGGGATCTACTTTGGCGATGCGGCTGAGTTGGTGCGGTATAACTGGCCGGTGGAGTGAGTGTTGGGGCATCAAAACAACCAACGTGACCCAAGTCTAATAGGGACCTAAAGGACGGAAACGACCTAAAGGACGAAAAGGACTGGGCGCCGGATGTCATTCCCGCGCAGGCGGGAATCCAGGATTGCGAACGCGGAGACCGCTGCCCCCCACGGGAGTCCGCATTCGCAGAGGACGATGCTCCTGCCACGTGGCACGGACAAACCCTGGCGGGCCTGTCCGTGGCACCCGTAGATAGCTTGGATAGCTTCGAGGTTTTCTCCGCCGCCAAAGGACAGAATCGACCCCAAAGGCATTGCGCGGGACGTCATCTAAGCGACATCACGTGCCCATTTGCAAATCAAGGTGAGCCTTGCCTCGGACAGGAGTGTCCAAGCTCCTTGAAGACCTCGCGGGCCTGTCCGTGGCACCCATAGATAGCTTGGATAACTTCGACTGTCTCGCCATCTCCAAAGGACCTAAAGGACCAAAAGAGGCGGCGTGTACGGCGAAGCAACCTGCAGGTGCTCATTTAAATTCTCAATTCTAAATTCTAAATTCACTATTCCCTATTCTCGCACCAGCCAACCCATTTCCCGGGGGTCGGCGGCACCATAGCCCAAGCGGGGCATCAGATTGTCGCCCGAGGAGGGTGCCCACATCTTGGTGACTTGCTTTTTCTTATCGGCGGACAAAAACGTGACTTCCACGTTGATGCGCATGGGTCGGGTCGGGTCGTCTTCGCTGCGGAAGGAACTGAGGGGCACGCGCATGCGGAAGACCTGCTGGTCCCCCACTACCTCACAATGGGCCTCCCAGGGTGCTTCTTTGTCGAGCCAGGTGACCTGAATGTCGCGCTTACCGGCGGGGTCCATACGAAAGGTGCGACGCGGGTAGATATGGGTGGGTTCCAGGTGGACGGTCGCCGCCACGGGACGCCATGCTTCGGACTTCGTTGCGGTCACGTTCACATAGAGGGCGTCGCTATCGTGGGTGGCCTGCCAGGACCAGTCGAATTCGTCTGAACCGCTCTCCACCGCCGACACGGTCGTCCAACCGGATGAATCTTCCTTCCAGTTCGCCGAAAAGGCGTCGGGTGCCTGGGGGGCAACGACACGGTGGGCCTGTTCGGCAAGACCCGACTCCATAGCGAAGACCGGTTCCCCCGCCGCTATCGACGCGGCTGCGGTGGGCACTTCGTTTTCCAACACGCCGCGTAATTGGTCAATGCGCCAATCAAGATAGGCCGGGAAGTACTGATACCCCTCTGCTTCCGCCTGGAAACCCAGGTAGGGATTCCGCGCGCAGAGGACCTTCATGGCGGTGGCGTTTTCAATCTCTTCTTCGACAATCGCGCGCAGCTCATCCAATAATGCCGCGCCCTGGTCGCCGGGGTTATAGAGCAACTGTTCCCGCAGGTGGTAGAAGCGCAGAATATTGTATCCCGTCCGAAAATGCAGGCCCAATGCCTCGGCGTTGGTAATATCCAGCTCGCGGTTGGGCTCGCCGGCAAATTGGGGCTTCAAGGTCGCGAGGATTTCGAGTCCCTCTTGCCACGTTTCGGACATCTGGCCGCAGAGGGTCAACATCTCCTCCAGCGAATGGGAGCCGGAAAAGGCCTCGCCGATGCGGTCACCGGCCGGCGGATATTCCAGTTTCCACACAGGCGAAAGGTTGATGTGGACCGGCTTGAGGTGAAGGGGCCAGCCGATGCCGTCGTGCATAGGGCCGTAGTATTGCATGGCGTTGGTGAGGGGATAGTGGTCGTAGGCTTCGGTAAAACGTTGCCAGGCCTTCACCACCATCGGCGCGTGCTCGGGACCCCAATCGCGTTGGGCCAGCTGGAGGAGGAAGTCGGCCTCGGAAAGGCCCTCCGGTGCGAAGGGCAGGGCGCTGGCGGCGGCGCGGTTCATGACGGAGGGGAGGTTGCCGATGTACCAACACTGCATCACCGAGGTCACGCCCAGGTCGCGCATGGTGCCGTATTTTTGATAGAGGTTACTCGGCGCTGGCACGTACGGAATCGTGGAGGCCTCGAAGGAATTGCAGGCCTGGAGTTTTGCCCCCAGTTCGCCCTTACTCTCCCCCACGCCCGCTGCGGTATCGCGGTAGATGGCGCTGGGCCCCACATAGGACAGCCAGTAATCCCCCGCGTGGCGTTCCTTACCGAGCTGGACCTTGGTGCCGCCGGACTCAAAGTTAATCTGGGTTATCACCCCCGGCGGCGTGTGCTTGGCCAGGTTGCGGAGAGGCGTCAGGTCGCGCACCAACCCGGTGCCATTTTCCGGCACGTAAAGCCACGAGACCAACTGGGCCTTGGGGTTGGCGTCGTGCATCCCCCGCGCCATGGCCGACATGGAAGCGCCGAGAATCTCACCGGGCTCTTTGTCGTTGCAGTTGTCACACGCGATGTTCCAGTCGTTGTCCGCCCCACTGAGGCAGGTGGTGGAGCGCTCGCCAAAACTGATGTTGATGAGGCCACCAAGATGGGGCACCTCAGTGAAAATATCATTGACCGCTTCGTAGAGATAGGTCTGGGAAATTTCCGGGAAGGGACAAAACAGCTTGCTGCCGCGACCGACGGTCATGCCGCCAAGCTCGGGGTGGGCCACCAGCAAGGGGTGATTGATGCCCATAACCCGGGGCTCGATGCAGAAGATGTAGACGTTGATGCCATAGCGGCGACAGGCGGCCACCGTGGCCCGCAACTTGGCCAGACGCTTTTCCCGGCCCGGGTCTACCTCGGAGATGAGCGACGTTTTGCAGATATCCATGAACTCGATGGTGAGCCAAAGGCCATTCACGCCATCGTGGGCGAGTTTGTTGAGATAGTGCTCGGGGTAGTAGTTGACGTCGTCCATCAACTCATCTTTATTTTTCGGCGGACGCTTGATGGGGCCGAAAAAACAGCGGGAAATACGATTGCGGATGAAGGGCGAGCGCTTCTTTTCACCCATGGACAGGAAGGCCCCTTCGGCACGGAGCAATTCGTCTTCCAAAAAAATAATGCCCCGGCGGATACCTTCCGTATCATTGGCCTGAATGCGGCATTCCGTCTCGGAATCAACAATCTTGAAGGTTTCGAAGCTGTCCGTGGGCACCTGTTCCGTGATGATGCGATAGGCCCCGTCGATTGGGATGCCCACCTGGCCAAAGAAGTCATCGAGATCGGCATAGGCCGTTTCGAGGATGCCATCCGGGTCGGGATAGTTTGCCTCGATACGAACGCCGTCCCACAGACTCGATTCGCCCGCCTCGACCGTGTCGCGGGTCCAGTGGGCGGTGTAGGTCATGGGTGCAGCAAGGTCGGTGAGGAAGGGCCATTCGTCTGGCCCCGGACTTTCAGGGGGCGTTGGAAATGGGGCGGTGGCGGATAATGTGAAAAGCGACGTCAAGATAAGCATCATGGGAAGCACGTGACGAAACAGTGAACTGCACATTGTTATATTCTCCGGTGGCCCCTCGGCAAGGAACAATATCGTTGGATAAGAGCAATTGACGCATCGTACCATTCGTCCTGTTGTGAAGAGAAATCCGCCGTGTGTGGCCCCTTTAGGCCAGGGCGGCGCCCATCGCGAAGTAGGGACAGTACCGCCCCCATAAACGGGCGTTTAGCGTGGAAACGCCGTTTTCACCCTAGTGTAGAAGTCGCTGTAGATGCTACGGCAACGGGCGGGGATGTCCCGTTGGCGAGCCGAGTGACTTGAATCTGCCCCCCGCCCTAGAGTGCCCTGGTCTTCGCGCCGTCTATCTCGCTAACGACAGGACGGCCACACCGGTCGTCGTAAACTTCGCTGTGGATTGTGGCTTCCTCCAAGGGCGGATAAATTGCGATCTCTACGTCGTGTGGTGAGGCCGTCCCTGAAACGCCCGTGCCGGCGGGCCGCCGGCGCTCCATAGGGGATACCTTGGCCTGACGCGGCGTGCATGGCGAAGTAGGGACAGTACCGCCCCCGTAAACGGATGTCTAGCGTGGAAACGCCGTTTTCACCCTATTGTCGAAGTCGCTGTAGATGCTACGGCAACGGGCGGGGATGTCCCGTTGGCTAGCCGAGTGATGTCGAGACTGGGGCACTCCCCCGCTCGAGAGTGCGCCGGGCTTCGTGTGGTTTTTTACGAGGCATGGGTGCCACCCTCAAGCGGGGCGGCCTCGCCGCAGCGCTTGTGGGTGACAGGACGTCACAGTAGCAGCAACACGTGGCAACGACCACAGCAAACCTTCCCAGACAACCTGTACAAGTGAGCCGTTCTGAATCCAGGACACCCACAAACTTCCCCCGCTGCGCTCCTCCGTTTGAGGGTGGCACCCGGAATCGCTTTCGAAAGGCCTACGCGCCGCGCGTCCATTCTCCATTGAAGCCGTTGCGCATCGTGTGTATAGTGACCGTCATCCTTTTTTTGGCATGCAGGAGTCGATTATGAAATACGTGCGATTCGTTTTTGGGGCGGTACTTGCAGGACTACTATTGGCCTCGGTGACGGAAGCCGATGTCGCCCACGCCCCCGAAGGCTGGGCACCCGCCGACGTCCGGGAAGGCACCCGTCCAGACTTTGCCTATAACGCGAACGCAGGTCCTGATGGCACAGGAACTTTCGTCATCGAAAGCGACGAGCGCGAAGGCCTGGACGGCCGGTGGGTGAAGACCTTCCCCATCGAAGGGGACACCTACTATCACTTTTCGGCACTTCGTAAACTCACCAACGTAGCCTCCCCACGGCGCTCGGCCCTGGTGCGCATTTACTGGCACAACGATCAAGACCGTGTGGTACGTCATTCCATCAAAGGCGCCAAGAGCTACGACGGCAATAATCCGCCCGTAGCGGAAGCCGAATATCCCCTCGAGCGCGGCACCAACGACGACGGCTGGACCGAAGTGAGCGACACCTTCCTCACCCCACCCGGTGCCACGAAGGCCGTGGTGGAATTGCACTTCCGCTGGGCGGCCAACGCCAAGGCCGAATGGACCAACGTCACACTCAAAAAAAGCGCCCCCCTTGAAAAACGGCTGGTCCGGTTGGCAACGGTCCATCATGTGCCCCGGGGTGGCACGTCGGCCATGGAGAACTGTGAACAATTCGCGCCCCTCATCGCTGAGGCTGCCGCGCAAGACGCCGACCTGGTGGTCCTCCCCGAGACCCTGACCTGCATGGGCAACGGCAAGTCCTATTTTGACGTGGGCGAAAGCATCCCCGGCCCCTCGACCGACTATTTCGCAGGCCTCGCCAAAAAACACGAACTCTATCTCGTGGTGGGAC
>JAUIMA010000373.1 GCA_030432675.1 Candidatus Hydrogenedentota bacterium
CCGGTAATCATTGCCCTCCCGAATGATAAGGCCCTCGTCAAGGCAAAGGGTGGCAAAGTCGTGAAACTTCTCACTGGGGTCTTCAAAGACGATGTCGCGAAAGGTCGACTCCAAAACCCCATGTAGACGGTGTTTGCCCAGTTTCCGCAATTGGTAAGCGCAGAGGAAAATACGATTTCGATAGGCGCGCTCCGTGGAATAGACGCCCTGTTGATGGCGAATGAGCGTGGCAAACAGGTGATCGTAGTTGATCGTCGTCAGGCGGTAGATGTCCCGCATATAGCGGAGCATCAACTCGCGAGCAGCCTTGTTGAACAGGGAGCCCGAATCCATTTCGAGCGACTCCATGTCATTCAACCCACAGGCCATCACGGAAGCAAACTCGGGCGCATTCAGATAGTCGAGTACATCAATGGGTTCACCCAATGTAATATCGATGTCGGTATCTTCCGAGAGCACCGTGCCCTCTACCGACAGCTCCTCCAGCGCCCGCTTGTTAAGATCTTTGGCGAAACGCTTGGCCATCCGCAGGACAACATTGTCACCAGCCCGCATGGGGAAGTAGGTAATATTGACCGGAATGATGACCGTTCGCTTGTTCAACACATCGGCGTCCGGCGGCAAATCAAAAAGGGCGAGGGCCTTACTCAGACTTTCCTGATTGTCTGGTCGATCGGCGAGGCAGGCCAACTTGTGACGATAGAAACCCGCGCGAAGGGCGAGCACGGCTGCGCCGGTGTGGGGTGGCCTCCGAATGCCACTGTTGTACACACTGAACTCTCCTTCGGGGTCGACCACCTTCTTATCTTTGATCATGGCCCCTTCGGGAAAGATCATCCAGGGGTGCTCACCCGTCAGGAGAGAGTGGACAATGATGCGATCCCGGTCGGGGTCGGCGGTAGACACGGTGCCAGTCGACTGGAGGTACTTTCCGAGCCGTCCTTTGAAGAGATCAGCTGCCGCGAGCCCCCAGATTTCCTTACCGGTATGTTTGTGTATGACGTAGGGGAGGAGCAGGGTTTCGAGGCGCGTAAAGTGGTTCACCACGAAGATGATGGCCATATCATCCTGAATAGTTTCGTGGTTGTGTAATCGCACGTCGGCACGAATCAGTTGAGAGGCCAGATCCAACGACCACTTGGTCATGGTCAAGGCAACTGTTGAGGCCATAGAGACGTTCTCCCATTACACTGCGCGTCGGTCAACCGACTATACCATGCCCATCGGGAGTACCGCTAGAACGATGCCCCCGAAAAACTACTGTCCCACGAGGCGCTGGGTGCCGCGCAAAAGGCTGCGCGCTCCACTCTCCAGACTCTTCAGGGGCCCCAGTTTTCCCGCCCGGAAGGTCGGGTCACTTGCCGGACCACCTACCTTGATTTCCACACCAAAGGCCTTGTTCATCATTTCTGCGGCATCGCCCAGGAGTGGGATATTGCTGGCCACCCCTGTCACGCCTTCCAGGATCTGGAGGTCTATGTGCCCATCGACCGTATCCTTTGGAAAATCAATCACCGCTTCCGCATCGATCACATAGGTGGAATCCTCCATGTGATAGGGCGACAGCGAAAAGACCCCGGCGTCGATTTGAAGGTCACCTGCCAGGGCTGTAAAGGTCACGCCCTTGTCCCGCAACGACGGAATACGCAATCGCAGGATATCGGTTGTGCGCAGGGCCGTGAGAAATTTCGAGGCCAGCCCCGCTTTTCCCAGGGTACCATTCCGTGCGCTGAATGAAATCGTTCCGTCCATGCCATTCAAGGACGGGGTGTCGTCTTCGTACAGGGGGATGGACAAGACCACGCGCCCGTCGACTGCGCCGCGCATGTCCCGCGAACTCTCGCTGAGCAATGATTCAATCAGGCCCAAATCGATAGACATGAGCACGAGGTCAAGATCGATAGTATCCACCTTGCCTTCATCGAGGGCTTCTTGCCAGACCACCGTGCCAGTCCCCCGACCGTCCCCACTCTTAAAATGGAGGTTGGAGAATTTCGCTTCGTTCCCGGCTTGCGTGAGTTCACCCCGCACATCACTCACCACGGCGTCCCCCCACCGCAGTGTGTCGAGGGCCATTTCGATAGCGCCGATGGCGATGGAAGACCCATCAGAGGTCGGTGCCAAGTCCTCCTCGCCTCGCCACCAATTCATCCAGGCAGCATAGTCGGTGTTGACCTGATCCAGATCCAGCGCGCCACCGTTAAGGGATCCCGACCAGACCCCGGTCCCGTTTTCCAGACTCACCTGTGTCACATAACCGCCGTAGGAAAAGTCCAATCCATCGACCCGCCATTGTGCACCGTCACGTTGGACAGGGCCGTGAAAGCCCAGGGGCGGCACGGATTCTCCCGGCTTGACGAGCACGTTATCGAAGTCCAGTTGGGCCCGGTTTCCGTTGGCCTCGAAGGTCCCACTGACGGTTCCACCAAGGGCCGCACCCGCTGGAAAAAGGCGAGCCAATTCCACGAGATGGAGGGAAAGGGAATCTGTCCCCACGCCTTCTTCGCCAAGGAAAAACGGTGTTTTTGTACTGCCAAGCTGTAGCGTGCCCGTCATCAGTTCGTTTTTACTTCCCCCCCATTTTCCAGCCAGGGTAACCACTGCGGGGAATCCCGTCGGCTTGGAAATTGCCTCCCAGCCCACCGCGACCGGCGTCAGATCCACCGACGCTTCCATTTCGTTGCCAGCCGGGTGATAGCGAACATTTACGTCGAAAGCACCCGTCGTCTGTACGCCCTCCGGAATCCACTCCGGCACCAGGGTCACTGGCACCGTGGCCGTAGATTCGACAGAAGCTACGGCATAGCCTTCGTTGAGCCCCACCGTCCCCGACCATGCCAGGGGCGCTTCCGATGAAAAGGCGAGCTGACGCCCGTCCCGGCTATAATGTGCCTCCATTGTCACGCTATCGAGGCGTTTCATGAACGCGTCGAGCGCAGGGTTACCTTCGGCCTCCGCACCCAGCAATCGGGCAGCCATTGCGACATTGAAAGACACTTCTCCATCGAGAAGCCCTTTATCAGGGGCATAATCCCCCTCGGCTTGCAGTGTGCCCAGCGCTTCACTTTTCCCCTTCAGGGAATAGGTGACCCGGTTTTCGACTGCGGAAAGATCAACCGAATCAATGCGTACGGAATCGACATACTGGGCGAAGGTCAGCCCCAGATCGAGCCCCGTCACCTTTCCATCCACCCGGAGGTCATGGACCGCTCCATCACTCCGGGAATAGCGGCCTGAGATCTGGGGACAATTCAACGTTCCGTTAGAAATTACCACATTGGTATCCGGGTAGAAGGGACGCCAGAGTGGACTTATCAGCTCGCTTCGAAAGGCCGCCGCAAAGATCCAGTTGTCAAAAGAATCGTCCCAATGCACTTCGCCCGTCACTTCACTCCCCAGGGCAACCAGCCGATTGAGGCACAGGGCGTTATCTTCCAGCGAAAGGAATCCGCCGATATTCTTGAGCGTGGTAAAACCCTGCTGATCCCGATTCCAGAGGGCAATGGCACCATCGCGCAATTCAGTGTCCAGGAAAGTGGATGAAATCACCGGCTGACCCTCCACGAGGGTCGTGGTGCATTGAAGGACTTCCACGGTGCCGCCTTCCAGTTTCAGCCACTCTTGCCATGCAGGTAGTAAGGGCACCGAGGGTCCCAGATAGATCTGGCCCGTCAAATCCAATTGCATGGTGCCCCCCTCTTCTTCCAGGAGCGTACCGGACAGATTGAGAAAGTCACCGGACAAGTCTCGTATTTCGTAGCGTCCGTCGAAAATAGCCACATGACTGCGCAGACCGGAGACGGCGAAATCCGCACCGTCGAGAAGGAGGTCTACCCCATCGGTGCGTACCACGCCGGAGTCGAGGAAAAACGCACTGGAGTCATCAACACCAAGACGCAGGGAATCCAATGCACCGCGCGCTGTCCCCTCGCTTCCGGAACGAAGGGGCAGCTCCGGAATGAAGGCGAGCACCCAATCAACGCCCTCATCCATCAGGGTGGCGGTGTCGATTTCCAAGGTCCAGGCGGAACCCGACGCCAAGGTCAGGGCGCCGTCGGCCACCACAGGCGGGGTATCGATTTGAAGGGTTCCTATAGCGAGGGCACCCTCCGCATAGATGGCGTCCAGCGCGAAGGTCCCGAGGGAAGGCGCCTGAGACGGCACCTGAATATCGCCTGCTGCGGTCCACGAAAGCCGATCATCCTGCGAAAAGGCGTACGTCAGGTCGCCGTCCAGTCGGAAGTCGGGCAGCCGGTGGTCGCCCGTGATTTCGGCGAGGGGCATCCCGGTGACGGAAGCAACCCCCTCCAGAATCGGATCTTCCTTGACGCGAAGGGTGAGAAGACCCTCGACCTCCGGGGTGCCTTCCATCCCGTTCACGGCCGCTGTAAAGGCAAACTCCGGAGCCCCCCCGGTAACTTCCGAGACGGTGAGCGTGGCATCGCTGTAGTGCCAGTCCCCCCGATAGACCGCGATCTCGGGTGCCACGATCTCGGCGAGGGTCACCTGGAGCATCGGCTTTCCCGTCGAAGGGTCGGGCGTATCGAGAGCCAGCATATAGTCGGACCACCGATCACCAAAGTCAGCGGCCGATGCCGGGAGCTGAATGCGGGCTTCTTCGATCAGGACCGTTCGCAAGTCAAGACGTCGCTGAATCAACGCACCCAGCTTGGCAGTTACCGAAACCTGGGGCGATGTCACCTGGAAATCTGCTTCGCCCAGCACCACGTCATAAACCACCAGGCGGGGGGTTGGAAAGAGGCGGAGATCCATGGCGCCAAACTCAAGGGGCAATTCAATGAGCAGCTCAAGTTCTTTGTCAATAAGGGGTCGATAGCGCTCAATAGCAATGAATTGCTTGACCACCTGCCAGCCACCTACCAGAAACAACAGGGGCAAGAGGAGCAGTACGATTCGACGGCGGCGGCGCTTGAGGGGAGCCGCAGATTTTGAAGTGGGGATAGAGGAAGCCATAGCCGCCAATTTTAGCAGGGTTGAGACCACGCTTCACAGCACCGCGACCGCCCGGCGCGCGCTCATTTCACGCGAAACAATGCGCCCCGCCCTTCTGCGGCCACCGCTTCGAGCCAAGGGGTCTCCTCCAATGCCCTGCGGGTCGCTTCTGCGACAGGCCAGGTATGGGGCAGGTAGACCCAATCCACGCACCAGGTCTCGGCGATCCGCTGACGCTCCCTATCCGGGGTGCCCGGGTCCAGGAAGGTGGCCACCCGCTCGGAGAGCACCGGAAAGGGTTGGTCCGTCAGATTGAAGGAGCCTATCCCGAAGACAACAGGGTTGCCGAACTGGCGGACAACGACGTCGCTTGCCGGCGCAGGTGCCAGCACGGTACCCGGCCCAAGGTGTTCCAAGAGCCGTTGGTCTACCGTAGACATGGACTCGGCATGCAATTCGGGCCAGGGGCCTTCGGCGTGGTGCCGTCCTAAGGAGGTTTGAAAGGCACCCAGTGCTACCGCCATGGAAGTCGTTCCCATGGCAAGCATGATCCCCGGGGCGACCTGACGGCGGGCCGGGCTCATCAGCGTCAGCCCCTGGGCCGCCAGAATGGCCAATGGCAACCACAGCAATATTTGGAGCCGCTGAGGCCCGAAGCGAAGAAACCAGCCTTGCCCGAAGCCCGACAGGGCCAAGGCGGCGAAGCCGAAGAACCAGAGCAGAATCCACTCGGGCACAGCAGGCGCCACCGTGGTGCCCCCCGAAAAACGACGTCCCCAGGCCCATCCGACGGGGACACCGAGCAGGGCCCAATCGGATACCGCCGCAGCCACGGCCCCGTCGTTACCGGTCAGGAGATTGCCATAGTATCCCTGATACAGCAGATAGCCCATCCCATAGGCCAGGAGATAGCCGAGCAGTGCAGACAGCGTGATGCGTAGCAACGGGGGCCCGCCCTGGACACGTTGATAGACGTAGGGGGCGCAACTGAGCAGGGGGCATGCGGCTACGAGGATGAAGGGCGAAAACCACATGGCCATATTGCCCACGACCACGTGATTTTCCACCACCGCCGGATTACTCCGAAGCAGTAGGAGGGCAATTCGAACACCCAGACCACTGGCCAGCAGAAAGTACGTCGCTGCCAGCAAGCGGCGTTTTGGGGTGGCCGTGCCTTCCAGGAGTACGTACATGAGCATGAGCACGCTGGTAAAGGTCCCATAGCGGGCATTCAGGAAGCTGGCGAGCAACAAGACCACCAGCCCGCCCCAGGGCAGTCGACTCTGCGCGCCCCGGGTCCACGTTATCAGGCTGGTCAGTGCGGCCAGACAGCCCGCCAGCGAGAGGGTGTAGTAGAGTCGCGGGCCGTACAGTACGGGATTAAAATGGGGCCCCTCCATGAGATCATAGACGGCGAACCGAAAGAACCAGGTCTCGAAAGTGGGCGTATCCTGCATCCCCAGCAGCCCGGTAGACAGGTAGACCAATCCCCCCGGTCCGCCTCCGAGGGCAAAAAGGAGGAATGCCGTGTTCGCCAGGCGGGGCACGACTCGGCCCGGGAGTTCATTGAGCGCATCGACGCGCAGGCCCGGGGTG
>JAUIMA010000374.1 GCA_030432675.1 Candidatus Hydrogenedentota bacterium
CCGTAACAATTTCTGGTTGAATGACAACCCCTGGTTTGAAGACGACGTGGTCTCCACCCTTCAGACCCATATTCACGCACTGTTGTCCCGATAGGCAACACCCGTCCCGCTATACCGCCCGAACCTTTTCGCCGTAATCCCGCCAATACCAATACACGAATAGCAGTAAGAGCACGAGTGACATCAGCGATGTGCACTGGGTCTGAACGACGTCTCCCCACTCCTCAAAGCCCTCACCCAATCGGCTGACCCGCCAGCCCAGCCCATAGGCCTTGCCGCCGATGTACATGCAGCCGAATGCCAGTATCCGACGACGCCAGTCTGGCAGAATCCAGAGCGAAATCGTGAGGAACACATGGCCCACGATGTCGTAAAGATGAATGGGCATGGTGGCGATGGCAATGACCCACATCAGTTGATGATGGCGAATACGGTGGCGCAGGGTATCTGCAAATTGTCGCTGCCGCCACCCGACCCAGGCCGTACCAAGCACCCCCAGGACCACACCCAGAATCATGAACTCCTTCCCCCAGGGAGTCTTCCCCAAGAGTGCGGGCGCGCTACTATACCAGTACCATTGATTAAACTCCTGGTGCTGGAGGTGGTCTTTCATCGAGCTTTCATAGGCGGCGACAAATTCGGGCAGGGGCACGATGAGGAGCATGAACACCGAGAAAGCGATGCTCACCGCGGCCCCGTAGATAAACCACCGATACCCGCCTGCAACGATGAAGTAGAGCAAGGGAATCATGCTGATCTGGGGCTTGATACTGGCCACCAGAAAGCCCACGAGAAAGAGCCCCAGCAGTCGGCGCTGATACCCATGCCAGGCACAAAGACATCCGCAAACCACAATGAGCGCACTCTGTCCCTGATGAAGGGCCTGTACCACGGAGCCCAGGAGCATCGCCAGGGCGATGTAAATCCCGGTTGGCCCCCACACCCCCAGACGCGGCAAGGGCGACGCCAGGAGTTTGCGTGAGAACACACAAATTCCGACAAACGCGAGAAAGCTCACACATCGAAATACCCAAGCTGCCACGGGCCACGGCAACAGGGCCAGGGGAACACTGACAAGTGCCATGGTAGGCGGGTAGACAAAGGTGGCCTGATTGTTGGGCGGCTTCCCGAAGATATCCGTCCAGGTTGCCCTGAATATGGCCGGATCGTGGGGCGACGTACCATTCCACCAACAAACGCCTGCGGCATACCAACACTGGGTATCGTAATCCCAGATGTTTCGACCCATATTCTTGACGGAGCTGACATAGATCAGATAGGCGAATGCCAAGAGAATAAGCACGGCGACCCACCGCCCCGAGCCCCCGCCCAAGCCCGACTGTAAGCGCATGCGACCTCCCCTTCGCTAGCAATTCCACCGAAAAATTCGGCAGTCTACTCACACGTAGGGATACTAACACAGCGCAGAATGCGAATATCAACAAGAAATTCAGGACGTCTTGGCGACATCCTCCGGGCGATTTGCCAACGTATCGATGGCATTTTGGAGTGCTTTCCCGAGGTCGTTGGCGAAGGGCCAGCGAATCAGTACCATATGATTGCCCGGCACCACCACCACCTCGACACCTTTCTGAGCATACCCCTCCCACCCGAAGGTCGGATCCCGTTTTTCAGAACCCGAGGGATTATGCTCCGCCCGGAACAAGGTAATCTTAACCGGGATAGGCTTCAAGGTGTAGCCCGCCATGGCCTGTTTGCTCGATACCATGCTTCGGGTACTGTGCCGCACCAATTGCTCCTTCACCATCTCCAGTCGCCGCTCGCGAATGGAGGGCTTCACCAGTCCGGCATGGATCAGGTAGTACTGCACCGACGTATCCAGCTGAATCCAACGCACATAATCCCGCCAGGTCAGGCGCACCGGTGCATCGGAAGGGCCTTTAAACAGCCGCCCGATGGAAAGTCGGATGGCATCTCGCGCGTATCCCACCAACAGTTTCCAGGTGTATCTGGTCATGTAGAGTCGGACCCAGAGGCGATTTAATTGGTGCAGCAAATACTCCCCGGTAAATCCCGGGGGCACTTCCGCGTGATCGGGGATGGAGCTATCGAGCATTGCCAGGAACGGCACCTCTTCCCCCGCTTCGAGCAGCTGCCGCGCCATCTCATAGGCGACCAGCCCACCAAAGGAGTAGCCGCCGAGGTAATAGGGACCGTGGGGCCGTACGGCGCGGATTTCTTCAATGCAGCATCGTGCAATCGTTTCCACCGTGACCGGCTCCCCCGACTCTTCCAGGGCTTCGAAATCCAGGTCGGGAAATCCGTAGAAGGGTTGGGAGTCATCGAGCGCCTTGGCAAAGGTCTCGTAGGTCCCCCCCACATCACCCGCCCCTTTGAGACAGAAGAAGGGGATACCCGTTCCCTTCTTTAGTTCGACCAGACATTGGAACGAGGGGACGGTTGTGCCGCCCTCTTCCAGCAGACGGGCGAAGGCCGCCACAGTCGGCGCATCGAAAAAGTCCCGCAGGTCAAATCCCTTATTGTAGTGCTCGTTGATTTGATTGAGCACCTGAATGGCCAGCAGCGAATGCCCCCCCAACTCAAAGAAGTTATCGTCCCGCCGAATCGAGCCCGCCCGCAATATAGCGGACCAAAGCTCCGCGATATGGGCCTCTACGTCGGAAAGTGCTTCATCCGGGGCAACATCTACCACCACATCCCCGGGCGCGGGCAAGGCATCCACATCGACCTTACCGTTGTTATTTAAGGGAAACTCGGACAGGTGAAGAAAGTGGGACGGCACCATGTAGGCCGGCAACTTCTCCAGCAACCCGGCGCGCAAGGTGGCGAGGGGTACTTCGTCGGCTGCCAGGTAGTAGGCCACGAGGCGCATGTCGCCGGGCTGATCTTCCCGTGCCCGTACGATGGCACTCCGGATACCCGGTAGCCCGTTTAACACCGACTCGATTTCGCCAAGTTCCACGCGGAACCCGCGCAGCTGCACCTGGTGATCATTGCGGCCGATGAACTCCAGATCCCCCTCCAGCAGCCGCACCAAATCGCCGGTCTTGTAGAGGATGCCTCCCTCCTTTTCACCAAACGGATCGGGCACAAATTTTTCGCGATTTAACTCGGGGCGGCGAAGATAGCCGCCTCCGACCCCCGCGCCACCAACGTACAACTCGCCGACTTCACCTGGCGCAACGGGCGTCATCGCCTCATCGAGCACGTGGGCACTCAAATCGTCGATAGCCGTACCGATGTAGTTGGGAGTCCCCGGCTCGGTATCTTCGAAGGTCAGTAGACGACAGGTAATAAAGACGGTGGTTTCGGTAATTCCGTAGACAATATAGATTTCGGGATCGGTGGTTCCGTGACGATCGAACCAGGAACGAAATCCTGGAAGATCGACCGCCTCCCCACCTACCAACACGTAGCGCAGGGAAAGGGATTGGGCGTCGTCGCCGCGTTGTTCATCCACAAATTGCAATTGCTTGAAGGAGGACGGCGTTTGGCTCAGGACCGTGACCTGTTCATCCACGAGCAATTGATAGAATTGTTCCGGGGAGCGGCTGACCACATAGGGCACCATGACCACCTTTCCCCCGTAATTCAGAGCCCCCCAGAGTTCCCAGACCGAGTAGTCAAAGGCGTAGGAGTGGAACATGGTGAAACTGTCGGTTTCATCGAGTGTAAACCACTTCTCCATCCCCGTGACGAGGCGGGTCACATTCTGATGGTAGATGAGTGCCCCTTTGGGCTTGCCCGTGGACCCCGAGGTATAAATCACGTAGGCCAGGTCTTCCGCAGCAGAGGGCTGTCGGGGATTTTCGGCCGGATAACACGCCAGATCGGTGTCGATATGATCCAACACCAATACGGTTACCCGCTCCGCGTCAAATCGCTCCCGTTGGGCCACGTGTGTAATAACCACCGGACACTCGGCGTCTTCGATGATGAGTTGCATGCGCTCGGCAGGGTACACCGGGTCCATGGGCACATAAGCCGCTCCGGCCTTCAGCACGCCAAGGATCGCGACAATGGTATCGATGCTTCGGTCAAGGCAGAGCCCTACCATCGTGCCCCGCGCCACGCCGTGAGCGAGGAGATAGTGGGCCACCTGATTGGCACGCACGTTGAGTTCGAAATAGGACACGGTCGTCCCGTCACAGGCAACGGCAGGGGCCTCCGGACGGCGCGCGACCTGGGCCTCGAATATGCCATGCAAGGTAACGGGAAGGGTTTCGACCGAATCCTCTACCGAATGTTCTGCCACTGGAGATGGCAGGGTCGGTGCCACCAACGTCGCGGCCTCAGCGAGGGGGAGCTGTCCGATGGCCCGTGCCGGGTCGGCGGCGCCTGAGGCCAACAAGTGGACGAACCGCTCCAAGAGAGTCTCGACGGTCGATTTCTTATATAAGTCGGTATTGTATTCGAGGCTGAGTTCAAAGCCGACCTCGGTGGGCAAGACGGCCATGGTCAAATCGAATTTTGCGCCGCCGTTGCCGTACTCCCGTCCCTGAATGGACACCTCTCCCAGCTGAACGCGGTACTCGGGCGTATTGTGATACACAAACATGCCCTGAAAAATTGGCGTGCGGCTGGGGTCCCGTTCGATTTGGCATTCGGCCACAACCTCGGCAAAAGGAATATCCTGATTGTCCTGGGCGCTTCGTGTCACATCGTGGACACGGTCCAGCAATTGGGAAAAAGGCAAATCCCGCCCCAGGGCCGTGCGTATGGCAACGGTGTTAATGAAATAGCCGATCAGCGGCTCGAATTCCACCCGACTCCGGCCCGCCAGGGCGATACCGACGATGCAATCTTCCTGTCCGGTGTAGCGATAGAGCAGCGCCTTCCAACCCGCGAGCATCACCACGAAGGGCGTCACCCGATGGGCCGACGCCAAGGCCTTCAGCGCGTCACTCTGCTCGGGCGACACGGTCACGGTGCACACATCGCCCCGAAAGGTCTGGCGTGGGGGACGGGGGAAATCAGTGGGCACTTCGAGGATAGGCAGGGGACCCCGCAATTGACGACGCCAGTAGTTTCGCTGAGGCTCCAGTGCCGCACTCTTGAGTTGTTCCCGTTGCCAGACCACATAGGCGGCATAGTCGCAGGCGGGGCGACTTGAGGGGGCCGCCCCGGTGTTTTCACCATAGGCTTCGGACAGCGCGTGGAGCAAGACACTGATTGACCACCCGTCAAACACAATATGGTGTATGACCAAAGCAAAGCGATAGGACGTTGTACCGACCCGATAGAGCTCTCCTCGAATCAAGGGCCCCGAGTCCAGAGGCATGGGCTGCTGCGCCAACCGTCGGGCGCGCTGCTTGAGTTCTTCCCCCTGTCCCACTGCGGTCAGGGTCCTCAAATCGTGCATCGGCACCGTAATCTGCACCTGGTCTTGAATTGCCAGGCGAGGCACCCCGGCCTCTTCGATAAAAATCATACGTAAGGCTTCGTGCCGTGCAATCACCCGATTCAGTGCCGCCTCAAAGCGTTCGAAATCCAAGGAACCTTCGAGAGCGCACAAGAGCGAAATGTTGTAGGCCGTCAGCCCCTTTTCAAATTTGGAGAGTATCCATAACTGTTCCTGGGGCGAGGAGAGAGACAACAACTCGGCGTGATCCACCGCCTTCAGGGCAGGCAGTCCCGTGGTTGTGCCTGCCGCAATGGCGCGGGACAGGGCTTCGGCCTGGGCGCTCAGGGTGGTGGATTCCAAAATCGCGCGAAGGGGCAAACGTACGGAGAACTGCTCCTCCAGGCGGGCAACCAACTGGGTGGCTAAGAGGGAGTGTCCCCCCAGGTCCAGAAAATCATCGGCACAGCCAACCGAGGAGACTCCGAGGAGGGTCTGCCAGATTTCGGCCAGTGCTTTTTCGTGTTCCGTATGGGGCGCGACGAACTCGCCCCGTTCCATTTCCCCGGTGGGCGCGGGCAAGGCCTTGGAATCGATTTTTCCATTGCCATTCAGGGGAAATGCGTCCATATGCACGTAGCGCGAGGGCACCATATAGGGTGGCAAGGTTGCGGCGAGGTGCGTGCGCATGGAAGCGGTGGCTACTGGTGCATCGGCGAGATAGTAGCCGACCAGCCGCTGATCACCCGGCGTATCTTCCCGAAGCCGAACGACTGCGCCAAGGACCTCATCGTGGGCGAGTAACTTGGCCTCGATTTCTCCAAGCTCTACGCGGAACCCGCGAATTTGCACCTGGGTATCGATACGGCCGATGTAGGCCATGTCCCCCTCTTCACGACGCACCAGATCGCCCGACTTATACAGGGTGCCCCCGTTGGGGTCGAACGGATTGGGGATGAATCGCGCTTCGGTCAGATCGGGCCGTTTGAAGTAGCCCGTGGCATTGCCCTCGCCTCCCACATAGAGCTCGCCCTCCTCCCCGACTTCGACGGGCTTGAGGTTTTCGTCGAGAATATAGCAGGGCTGATCGGGAATGGGCACGCCGATGTAGCTTGGCATGTCGGCCGTGGCCTCATGCTGAAAGACCCGGCGGTAGGTTACATAAACCGTCGTCTCCGTGATGCCATACATATTGATAATTTGGGGCTCGT
>JAUIMA010000375.1 GCA_030432675.1 Candidatus Hydrogenedentota bacterium
TCTTCTGTTGTCGACGTCAGCTTTAAGAGGGGGACAGCCCCGACTTCCCAATGGTGTAGTTATCGCGCAGCTTTCGAGTTCGCCAAGGCAGACATGACGCTGATGCGTGTTAGCTAAGTCGGTGCAGTCCCCGCTAACGCAGAAAATCTTTGATATGCCCAATCACCTCGTCCGACGCGTCTTCTAAGATATAGTGGCCGCAGTCGGGGAAACGGTGGACTTCCGCCTGGGGGAATTCGCTGGTCCAGCGCTTCAGGAAGTGTTTGTCGAAGACGAAGTCTTTCATGCCCCAGCAGATGAGCATGGGGCGGTCTTGAAATTGTTTGGCCTTGAGTTCGACTTCGGTGACGATGCGGTAGGCCTTGTCTACGCCGCGCAGGGGGATATCCTGCACAAAGCGGAGGGTGGCGATACGGTTTTCCCAGGAGTCGTAGGGGGCGCAATAGGCGTCGCGGAGCTCCTTGGACATGGGATTGCGCTTACAGCCCACCGTGGCCGCGCCCCGCGCAAAGGCATTGCAGCCGCGAACGAGTAGTGTGCCGAGCCAGGTGTTGCGGCAAATCCACAGGCCCAGTGGCAAGGGCTTGGTGTCGGGCAGGTGGAATGCCGATGTGTTGAGGATAACCAGCTGCTTTACCCGCTCGGGGTGCCGCGTGGCCCAGGCCATGCCGATCATGCCGCCCCAGTCGTGGAGGACGAGGGTGACGTTCTCCGTCAGGCCGAGGTGGTCGAGGAGGGCCTCCAGATCATCCACCCGCCGTTCGAGGGTGTATTCATACTGGTCATCGTCCGGCTTGTCGGAGAGGCCACAGCCAATATGGTCCGGGGCGATGCAGCGATAGTCGTCCTTCAGGGCGGTGATGAGGTTGCGATAGTAGAAGGACCACGACGGGTTGCCATGGACCATAACCACGGGGTCGCCCTGGCCTTCGTCCACGTAGGAGTATTTGAGGCCGTCGCGGTTGATGTGCTGGTTCTTGAAGGGGAATTGGGGATGACGCATGGCAGAAAACTTTCTCAAACAACGATAGTATCTTATGAAATCGCGACCCAGCGGGGTCAAGGGGTAGATTGATTGCGAACACCGGTCGGACAAACACGGAATAGACCGGTAGTGCCCATAGAATAGCAGAGCCTGACTACTCAGGTCGCCTTTATCGTGGGCTTTTTGCCGTCATATTTCCCATCGCATTGGCGTGTTGTAAAAGGAAGTTCACCGGTATACCATGGCTTCTTTGCAGGTTGTGGGCCAGGAGCGCCCCTACACGTGCCCCATGGGTCGGGAGCGGGGCGTACAGAAAGGTCACTGTATTCTTATGAATCATCTGGTCGAATTCCGTTCTTGCCTGTATGCATCCCTTCTATTGCTCCTGCTGTCTATCTCTATAGCGAATGCCGAGACGGATTCGGTTGCGCTGGGGGAATGGACCCCGCGGTTTGTCCATCACTATGATTACGCGCTCCGGGAGACCGAAGGCCTCGCCCGAACGCAGGAACCCGTGGAGGTAACCCTGACAATGGCCGGTGCGCCACCCGCCGCCTGGCGCGACCATATCCGGGTGGTCCGGCTGGTGGACGCCGCCCAGGGCGTGCTGACCCCGCACCAGGTGATGGGGGCAACCCAGGCCGGTGGGGTTGCGATGGCCGATGGGCAGACACCCCATCCTGCGACGAGTATCAACGTAATTTTTCTGGCGGACTGCCCGGCCGGGGGGATGGTGACCTATCGCCTCTATTGGGGGAATCCGGACGGGGACGGGGGAGGGAAGCTGCCTGTCGCGGACCTGGAGGGTGGACTAAAAATCGTCGGGGAAGCACCCGGACTGGGCATCGATAGCGCCTATTATCATATAGTGTTGGATGACAAGTCGGGCGCCATTAAGACCATGAGGAGCACCTTTCAGACGAGTGGCACAGAGATGCGCTACCACACTATTCCAATCCATTTTGGGGTCGATAACTGGAGTCCCGGACAGGACTGGGACCATGACTACGACTGGCCCGTTCCGCCCAATCACCATGTCGAGGGCGGTCCGTTGGCCCTGCGCTACCACCGTTGGGGGCCCATGCAGACCTATGATGATGTGGAGGTGTCTATTACCTATACTTTTTATGCCCACGTGCCCTATGTTCATGTATCCTCCACCATGCGAATGACGAAAGACCGGTCCTCTCATGCCATTCGGATGGGCGAGATTGTGGTGAGTCATTCCCGACGTCCGCCGGAAAACCCAGACCCCACGCAGCCAGAGAGTGCGGAAACCTTTACCCATTATGGTTGGCCCGATAAGGACGGGGTCGTGCAGCGCGAGGTTAATGCCTTCCGCAACGAATTGGGGCAGGCCCAGGTTCCGGGCTTCGTACCGGGTGGACTGGGGGTTCTGGACCGGGACATCCCGTGGGTCGCGGGCTACAATGTGGCCGAAGGCTTCGGGCTGGCAACCTTGCGGAAAAATCAGTTCGCGGGGAACTATCTGGGAGGTCCCACACCGATGGCAGCACCGTGCACCTACCTCGGTCAGTATGGCTGGGGTTTTGTGTATTGGTCCCGCCCCATGGTCTATCCCTTGGGAGCGTTGAAGTCGGAGCTGGACTTGAACACGGCGGTGGCCGCCGGGACGATTTTCGGGACGGAGGAGGCGCTGTTGCTCTTTAAGCCGGATGACGGGTTAGAGGGTGTGGGGGAGGCCCACCGCCGTTTTACTGTGCCGCTGCGTTTTGAGTTTAAGGGGACGGGGCCGTGGTAGAGAGAGGGAGTGTAACCACGAATGGACACGAATAAACACGAATTAAACAGGCGTTTTTAACGGAGGGGGGGAAATGTATGGAGATGGCGCCCACTTAGTTTGCACGTTTCACGGAAATTTTTCTCGCTCGTTGCGACGGTCTCCCGTAGCAATGCATACCATTCCGCTCCTGCGGAATCGGGTCAGCGCATTTGGTGCAAGTTGTTGGATAAAATTGCGCCTACTCACGAGTTTCACCAAGCCGGGCAATTACATAGCCTTCTTCATCCCAGGCCGTTGTAATGAAGAACCTGGCATTGTGGACCAATGTGTCAAGGTGCTGGAATTCCACACGGCCTTCCGGGTGGGAGACAAAGAAATCGTTCGGGGACGTAAGGACCGCAAAGAAATAGCGTAGACAGCCGGAAGTGAGCAGTTCGCAGTCGATTTGCTCACAGGAATCTCCAGGAAGAGACAGGTGATATAAATCTGATTCGTCAAAAAAAATTCGACCGTCAAGCTCTGCGACGTAAGGGTAGTCTTTTCGAGCGTCGGCGTTCTCCATAAGGCAAACATGTTTGGAGTCTTGGTCGAGGTAGTTACGGATAAAGTCTACTAACGGCGGCCTGGTCGGCGAATTCTTCAAGCTCATACCGATACCCCACCGATAGTTTTCTGCATTCGTCGCCTGCTGGGCGAACCCTTTTGGCAAGAACGCAAAGGTTTCCGTGATTTCGGTGCTGCGATTTGCCGCGAGCTTGATCATCTTGGTGAAACTGTAATTAGCGAACTGCTGTTCGTAGTACGCTCGACCCTTTGCCCCAAGGTCTACCTTTAAGATTTCGTCCTCGGCCATCATCATTCCCCATTCCGTTTGCCGCAGGCATTTTCTTATTCGTGAAAATTCGTGTTCATTCGTAGTTCAACGCTTCTCTACTACCAGCGCAGCCCCAGCATCATACAATTCAGCCCGCTGCCAATCCCCAGAAACGCGACATCGTCACCCGCCTTCAAAAAGCCCCGCTCGTGGGCGATGGCGGCGGTGAGCGGGAGGGACACCGTCCCCATATTGCCGAGGTGACCGAAGGTGCCGAAGTCTTTTTCGGGTGCCACGCCGATGGACTTCAGGATGGCGTCCTTGTTGGCATTACCCACCTGGTGGCAAATCACTTTGTCGATATCCGCCACGGACCAGCCCATCTCGTCGAGTAGGGCCTGCCAGGTGTTCAGTCCGAGCTCCACGCCGTACTTCAGCACCGAGACGGCGTCGGTGGACATGAACTGTTTCCGCATGCCACCGTCGAATTTTTCGAGGCCCCAGGTGCAAAGGCCGTAATGTTCGGGCGCCGCAAGCGAGACGCCACCGAGGAGTTGGTGCTGGGTATCGTTGCCGAAGGAGCCGTCCGTTACCAGCACGGCCACGGCACCGGAGCCACCGGTAAGGGTGGCGAGCGACTCAATGTAAAAGGCCATGGTGGGGGTGTCGAGCATCTTGGAAATGGTCTCTTCCACAATATCCCGGGCCGTTTCGGCTGATACTACCAGTCCCGCCCGTATCTGGCCGAGTTCGATGCGGTTGGCCACGTCGAGAATCCCGTTCATGACCCCCAAACATGCGTTACTGAGGTCATAAACAGCGGTATTGCCGCTAATATCAAAGGCCGATGCGACCCGACAGGCCGTAGCAGGCTCAAAGTTGTCCCTGCCCACGCCGCAATAGACCACGGCACCCACATCCTGGGGGGTGACGGGGGATTGGGCGAAGGCCTTCTTCGCGGCCGCGATGGCTCCGTCACTGAGGGCATAGCCATCGGGCCACCAGCGCCGTTCCTGAATCCCGGTGAGGGACTCGAGTTGTCCGACCGGGATGTGGAGGGCGGAGTAGAGGAGCTCGAGTTCGTCTTCGAGTTCTTCGGAGGTGACGACCACGGGAGCGAGTTCGTAGCCGATGGTGTCGATATGTACGTTGGTGTATTTCATGGGGTATCCCTATCAGTCATGCCACCGTGTAATCGTGGGACCTGTAAGACAATTGGGACCTGTGGGACGAGGATTGTGACGTGAGCCTTGCGGACCGTGTCGTCCCACGGGTCCTACTGGTCTCACTCGTCCCACAAAATATAAACCGTCTACCGCGCCCGCAAGGTAAATCGCTTCATCTGGTAAATCACGCGACCATCCACGATAAGGAAGCCGTCGGCGTGTATCAATCGCTTCTCATCATCAATAGCAGTCACCACGGCGTCCACCGTGACGCGCTCATCTGTGGGGATGATTTGTCCGCGATAGACCCACTCGTGTTCTTCGCCGAGGGCCAGGGTCTCGAAGACCGTGTTCTCGTCGGTTCCCCAACGTTCGCGGGCTACGATTTTCAGTAACTGTACAAAGGACTCCAATCCCAACGAACCAGGACAGACGGGGTCCTGATAGAAGTGGGCCTGGAAGAACCACGTGTCGGGGGTAACTTCCATGGTGCCGCGAATAAATCCGAGACCATGAGGACCACCCGCCGGGTCGAAGATGTGGACCTCGTCCACCATGCCCCATTCGCGATCCGGGAAGGGCGCCGCGTCGGGATAGGGGAAGGGCGCGTTACAGGCCCGTTCCGCATCGGTGGGTTCGTAGCGCACCGCTTCGCGAATACCCACTTGCTCTGCCAACGCTTCCTTCGAGAAGAATCCGAAATAGGTGGTGCCTTCGTAGATACACCCGGCACTTCCGTGGACCGCCATGTGATAGTGCTGAATGATCATGCCGCCCGAATTACTGACCGCCGTCATCTTAACCTGCACCGTGATGGTGCCGGTCGTGTTGGTGACGGGCAGATGCTGTACGGCTTTGCCGCCCAGATTGCGGAACTTCAGATCCACATCGCTGGTGAGGGCCGAGCCACAATAGGCCGCGAGCCATCCGCAGGGCTGGAGGGCCACTTCGAGCAAGACGGCGAAGGGCATGTCGGACTGACGATTGGCCGCGAAGTACCATTCGTCGGCGGGGATGTCATACTGGGCCTCTACCGAAGCGCCGGCCTCCAACACGAAGGGTTCTCCCGTAACGGCCGTGACCCGGTCTAGAAACTGGTAGGGCGGGCGGGGGAGCCGTGCGATTTTTCGGGGCTGGCCTTCATCAAAGATGGCGTAGGGCGCGCCGAATCCTTCCGAGGGATTCCCCTGGGAATAGGCGAGAATCTTGTTGTAGTCATAGACGGCAGGTTTGGGCTGGCCCAAGTCCGGTGCGGTATTTTGCCACAGGGCTTCCAGAGCTTCTCGGGTTTGGCCTTCCAACTGGATCGCCATGTTGCCAATATCCACGATGGCCTTGCCGTCGGCATACATGCGCGCGTCGGCAATGGCGTAGGGCTGGGGACCATAGCCCAGTTCCTTAATGTTCACCTCGTAGGTGACTTTTTTCGTGGTCTCCAGTACCTGACCGCGACACTTGAGCTTGCCCGTCACGCCGGGGCGGGGTTCCCAATAGGCCGTGTCGGCGTCGGCCACCCACCCCATGCGCATAAGATAAATGCGGAGGGTGTGGAGGCAGCACTCAAACATGAGGGTGCCCGGCATGACCTTATCGTCCACAAAGTGGCAAGTGATAAACCAGTCGTCGGGATGGATGTCCGCCTCGGCGACAATTTTACCCAGGCCATAACGGCCCCCGCCGGGGGTGAGTTCCAGGACGCGGTGGACGAGGTTCATCTTGCCATCGGGGATACGCACGGGATTTGGCAGGGGCAATCCGGCGAAGGCACTGCCAAAGCAGCCCGCCAGATCACCGGCACG
>JAUIMA010000376.1 GCA_030432675.1 Candidatus Hydrogenedentota bacterium
GATGTTAAGTCTGGTGTTGTGTCTGACGGGTGCCCTGACGGCGGCCCCGGAGCAGATTGTCCTGGAAGATGCCGAGCAGGTTACGGTGTATTACGAAGAAGGACGCTTCGGTGGCTGGCCGGCCAACCACGGCATCTGGAGCTGGGGTAACGAAATCCTCGTGGGGTATAGCCGTGGATTTTACAAGGACCGGGGCGATAGCCATCATTTCGACAAAGAAAAGCCCGAGGAGCACTGGCTGGCTCGCAGCCTGGACGGCGGCGAGACCTGGGCCCTGGAGCATCCGGTGGAGAATGGCGACCTCATTCCCGAGGGCGATTCCCTGCACGGAACGGAAATTCCGGGGATAGAAATCAAGCCCACGGTGCCCTGTCCGGGAGGGATAGATTTTACCCATCCCGAATTCGCCATGACGATTCGTATGAACAGCGTGCATGACGGCACTTCGCGCTTTTACTATTCCTACGACAAGGGTAAGAACTGGGAAGGTCCCTTCCTCATGCCTAGCGTCGGCACGAAGGGCACGGCGTCACGCACGGACTATCTCGTCGAGGATTCTGATTCGTGCATGGTCTTCAGCACGGCGGCGAAACGGGATGGCAAGGAAGGACGGGTTTTCTGCATGCGGACCGATGACGCCGGGAAGACCTGGCGTTTTGTTTCGTACATTGGCGAAGAACTGACTGGGCGGGGGCGCTTTGGCATTATGCCCTCTTCGGTTCGGATAAGCGATAACGAGATCGTGGTGGCCCAGCGCAAGCGGGACGGTGATGTGCGGAACATTGCCTTTCACCGTTCCCTGGACAATGGCCGCACCTGGCAGCGGGAAGCCGATCCTGTGGCAACCGTCGGTACGGGGAACCCGCCGGCGATGATTATGCTCGAGGATGGCCGCCTTTGCCTGACCTATGGTTATCGCGCGGAGCCTTTCAGCATGTGTGCCAAACTCAGCGATGACAACGGCAAGACCTGGGGGCCAGAGTTGGTGCTGCGAAATGACGGGGCGACCAAGGACATGGGCTATCCCCGCACGGTCCAGCGTCCCGACGGCAAGGTTGTAACAGTCTACTATTTCTCGGATGGAAAACGGGGCCCCGAGCGATACATTGCGGCAACGATTTGGACACCTCCCGCGAAGTAGTTACTTAGAATCTTTCGCCCTCCGAACGGACGTGGTCTGTTTGGAGGGCGTTTTCTTTTGGTGCGTCTGATTGCTATGGCGTGTCGGCGGCTCGTCGGCAAGTTCTAGTGGTTTGATTCGAGCAGCTGGGTCATTATTAAGGAGCTTTGATTTGCCTACGTTACTGAGGATTACTCCCCTCCTTGGAGGGGGCGGGGGTGGGTCAATGCCCTAAGGAAGACCCAACCCACCCCTAATTCCTCCCAAGAGGGGAATTTATGCCGAATGCTCCAAGTTCAACGGCATACAAAAAAAACAGGCTGGACTAAAGTCCAGCCTGTGAATTCACGGTAGCGGAGGGCAGCGATTAGAGTACCGCCTGGCCGCTCAGGTTACCTACGTCGAGGTCGTCCCACTCGTCGCCACCAGCAGAGGCGGCCAGCGCATCGTCAATGGCTTTAACGACTTTGGGATCTTCGGGGTCAACCTTGGGGCCGAAACGGGCGACGACTTTGCCGTCTTTGCCCACGAGGAACTTGGTGAAGTTCCATTCGATTTCGCCGGCGAAGTCCTTGTTGGTCTTCTCAGACGTCAGGAAATCATAGAGGGGAGCCTGATCGTCGCCCTTGACGGAAATCTTGGAGAAGAGGTCGAATTCGACATTCTTTTCCTTGGTGCAGAAGGCTTTGATGTCTGCGTCGCTGCCGGGTTCCTGCTCACCAAAGTTGTTGGCGGGGAAGGCCAGGATGGCAAGACCTTTTTCCTTGTACTTCTTGTCCAGCTCGTTCAGCTGGGCATAGTTCTTGTCGGTGAGGCCACACTTGGAAGCCACGTTGACGATAAGGCAAACCTTGCCGTCGTATTTCTTGGCCAGGTCCACTTCCTTGCCGTCAATGTCGTTCACTTTGAAGCCGAGGGGGCTCGTCGGGGCTTCTGCTGCCTGGGCGATGCCGGTCAGTGCCATGGCGACACAAGCGAAGAGCATAATCGATGCACGTTTCATGATATTCTCCTGTAATACACTGTTTCCTGAAACCCGAATGGGTACACAATACGAAGCTGCCGTGGCCCTACAAAATACACCACCAACGGCGGTTTATTCAAGCCTTAGACCCATGCCGCCTTGGGCACGGACCTTCAACAGCCCGTCACCTATATAACGATTCAGCAGCGGGTTTATTTAAACAAATTTTTCGTTCCAATTTCGAGCGCATTCCACGCGCTGCGTCGGGCGTTGCTGGTATACTTACCGCACTGAGGTCAAACACCTGACCAATGAAGGGTGTATGGAAGGAGAATTACAGCCCATGCCCGATTTTGAAGTACGCGGCGTGACCGACGATGACGACCGCGCCCGTGCCCATGACCTGATGGCGAAAACCTTTGGGCCAAACTATTTTGCGGTGCGGCAGCAGTTGGATAATGTGCTTGCCCAGTATCCGGGATTTCAGCGCGAGCATACCCGGGTGGCCATTCGTAAGGGAGAACTGGCGGGTGCCCTGCGCATCACCACCGATACGATTCGGATTGGGGAAGCGCGGTTGAAGATGGGGGGCTTTGGCTGGGTGGCGGTAGATGATGCCTTTCGGAAGCAGGGGGTGGCGAGCCTCTTGATTGAAGACGCGCTCAGCTACATGCGGAATCATAACTACCATGTATCCATGCTGTTTGGCGTGGTCGATTTTTATCACCGCTTTGGTTTTACGACCATGCTGGCGGATTATGCGACTTCGGTGGATGTATTCGAGGCAGAGCGGGCCGAGCACAGTCCCTATCGGGTTCGGGCGGGCAAGCCGGGGGATATTCGGGCCATCCACAAGCTTCACAATCAGGATGAGGGCGCGATCACCTGCTCTATCGTTCGCTCCACGGCCCACATTACCAACCGGTGGGAGCGCTGGAAACCCGTTCAGGTTATCACCGATGAGAAGGGTAAGGTGCGCGCCTATTTTCTTCCACGTGTCCACAAGAACGAACTGCTCATCGACGAACTCGGGATTGCCGGACCGGATGCCAGTGGAGCCCTGTTGCATGCGTGTGCCCAGTTGGCTATAGAACACCACGCCCCCAAGATTCACTTTGCCGCACCGCCGAGCCACCCCTTCTCGAAATTTCTCCTCCGTTTCGAATCCAAACACGAAATGTGGATCAAGCGAAATCGCGATGGCATGATGGCCACGGTGAACCTGGGGGAGACCCTGGAATCCATGATTCCCGAGTGGGAGAGCCAGTTGAGTCAGAGCGTGTTGGTGCAGGAGAGGATGGAGGTGACGCTGCTGGTGGAGAAGAAGCCGTTCCGGATACGCGCCAATCGTGGCGCAATCGATGTGGCACCCCAGTCGGGCGAAAACAAGGTATCCCTGAGTGGCGGCGAATTCGTCCAGCTACTGAGCGGTTGTCGCTATCTGGATGAAGTGTTGGCCACCCGTCGACGCATTCTCACCCAACAGGGCCGCGCTTTTCTGGAAGTGTTGTTCCCCAAGCGGACGCCCTTTGTGTGGCCCTTGGACCACTTTTGAGGCGGATACGACTCAAGAAAATTTAATGGCGAGAGGCCCCTTATGACATCTCGCCAAATTCTTCCGCCCGGTGCCTGGCGATTCGTCACGTCAACACCAGTCCATCTGCGTTGGATTGACGGGCGCAGAGAAATAACGAAGGTGCCCGTTCACGCGCATGGGACGACGTCTGAACCTCAGACACCCGGTAAATTCATAAACCGCTTCTGATTTGCACTGGTGTATTGATTGGTTCACTACGAAGGTTTTTGTTGACAATACGAAGATCTTCGTATATATTGACTCCAAGACTCCGGTGATGGGCGACAGCGCCCTGTTCCGTGTAGGTGATAGAAGGGGTTCGAAAATGGCGAGAGGCAGCAACCGCAGGCCGACCGATGGCGAATTGGCCATCCTCCAGGTCCTTTGGGCCATGGGTCCAGCCACGGTGAGCACGATTCAGGAAAAACTCGAAGAATCCCGACCGACCGGGTACACCACCGTGTTAAAACTCCTCCAGATCATGCTGGAGAAGGGGCTGGTAACGCGGGACGAGACTGAGCGCAGACATGTCTATGCGGCAAAGGAAAAAGAGCGGGTGATGAAGCGTTCGCTGGTCGCCGATCTGGCGCAACGGGCTTTTGGTGGCTCCACGGCGAAACTCGTGATGCAGGCCTTGTCGGAAGAAGACCTGTCGGACAGGGACCGGGCAGAGATCGAAACCCTTCTTAAGAAGATGCGTGGAGAATGACGTGCTGGCTGCGGCAGATTTTTTAGCGTATTCCTGGATACAGGCCCTGGGCTGGGCACTGCTCCACTTTTTTTGGCAGGGGGCCCTGATCGCCGTGGTCGCGGCCGGGCTGATGGCCGTTCCGACATGTCGCACGCCGAGGGTGCGCCATGCACTCGGGTTACTGGCACTGCTCGCCATGTTGATGGCTCCGATAGGCACCATGTGGGCCGTTTACGGGCCCGAAGTCAGCCCGTTACCCCTGACTAGTGCTGACATCACCGAGGCAGGGCATGCCGATGTGGTGGCTCAAGAACCGATGATGGCCACGGAGCTACCGACGGAGACACCGGTCACCCCGCCCAACCTGACCCATTCGACACCGCCGCGAAGCTTTGAGCCTGTCACGCCACCCCGCAGTCTGCGCAGTAAAAGCGCCTCCTACTGGCAGGTGCAACGGGCACGGATGGCACCCTATGTCCCCTGGGCGGTACTGCTATGGCTTGCCGGCGTTCTGCTCTTCGCCGTGCGCAACACGGCCAGTTGGCTGTTGGTTCGACAGATGCGGACCCATGGCGTGTCGCCCGTACCCGAACACGTGCTCGTCACGCTCGAAGCCCTGCGACGACGCTTGGGTATTGGTCGGGTGGTAGCGTGCCTTCAGAGCTCCCGGATGTCCGTGCCGTGTACCATGGGTTGGTTGAAACCCGTCATCCTGCTTCCGGCAAGTTCCCTGCTCGGCCTGGACGCGGTGCAGTTGGAGGCCGTGCTTGCCCATGAACTGGCCCATATCCGCCGCTATGACTATCTCGCAAATCTCTTCCAGACCCTGGCCGAGACCATACTGTTCTACCACCCGGCCGTGTGGTGGCTTTCCTCCCGTATCCGCCTTGAGCGGGAGTTGTGCTGTGATGACCTCGTGGTGCAAACCTGTGCCGACCCCGTCGCCTACGCCGAGGCCTTGGTACGGGTGGCGACGTTGCGGCGCGACCCCGAACTGGCCCTCGCCGCCACGGGAGGCGACCTGCTCCACCGTATCCGCCGACTCGCCCAACCGATGCCCGTCCGTCCACCGCGCTTTGCCAATGTAGCAATCAGCCTGACCATCGCCCTCCTCGCCAGTGCCGCCATGCTCGGACCCAGTCTGCCTGTCTTGTGGGCTCAGGCGACTAACGCGGCACCCGGTGCCCGGACCATCAACTTTCCCGAGTGGACCATGGGGCAGGTTATGGTTCGTCCCTGGGGGAGTGACCGCGACACGGAGTGGCAGCCCTTTCAACCGGCCATGGGCGCGGTGGCCGTCCCCGAGGGCATGGAAGTGCAATTGGTGGTGGACAATAGTGCGGTGACGGATTTGAGTCCTCTGGGCTACCTCGGGGCCCAGGACCTCCAGTCCATCAACTTCCGCCGAACCGAGGTGCAGGACGACCAATTGGCTTATATCGAAGGGCTCGAACTGAACGACCTGAATTTTGAATTGACGGAGATTTCGAACGAGGCCCTTCAATATATCGACGACATGACCAGCCTGGAGAGTTTGTCCGTGGGGCGGACAAATGTGAACAACGAGGGTATTCCTTACCTGAGCGGGCTGACCGGGTTGCGGCAATTGGATCTGAATTTGACGGGCGTGAATGACGACGGGCTCGCAAGTCTGGCCAATCTTCGTGACCTCGCGTACCTCGACCTCTGGAACTCGGAGATAACGGATGGGAGCCTTCAATGGATCGGTACCTTGGAACAACTCCAGGTCCTGGGACTGGAGGGCGCACGGATTAGCGATGAAGGACTCGCCGCATTGGCCCAACTCCACAATCTGGAACATCTCGTTATCGAGAACACGCCGGTGAGTGATGAAGGACTAGCCCTCCTCCAAGGCCTGCAGAATCTCGCTCGAATCAACCTTACCGGTACGAGAGTGACCGACGCATCCGCCGATATTTTACGAAACTTCCCCTCACTCCGCCAGGTTGCTATTCCTGTTCATGTTTCACACGAATTTATTCGCAACCTTGACGGGGTGGAATTTAGCGGAACCAAGCATCTGGATGGCCAGGCATTCGAAGTAACGGTTGTAGAAAAAGGTACGGGCGATCCCGTGCCTGGAGCGCATATCGAAGTAAAACCCCGCCGGAGTCAACACGTAAGTT
>JAUIMA010000377.1 GCA_030432675.1 Candidatus Hydrogenedentota bacterium
CTCCAGGCATACCGCAAAGGAGGCAGCAGATGTCCCTTAGACCGACACTCGAAACGCGCCAGGCCCAACCCACAATGGAAGGGGCCGGCGTTCACCTGCACCGCGCTTTCGGCTTTCAGGACCCAAGCGAGCTGGACCCGTTCCTGCTTTTCGACGATTTCCGCAACGACATTCCGGCGCATTTCGAAAAGGGCTTTCCCTGGCACCCGCATCGGGGGATCGAGACGATCACCTATGTGCTGGACGGCACGGTGGAACACAGCGACTCGTTGGGCAATTCCGGCACGCTGGGCGCAGGTTCGGTGCAATGGATGACGGCTGGGTCGGGCATCCTGCATCAGGAAATGCCGCACGGAAATGCGCGCGGCCAGATGCACGGGTTCCAATTGTGGGGCAACCTGCCCGCGGCCCAAAAGATGACGGCCCCGCGCTATCAGGACATCTCGGGGGCTGACATTCCGGTGGTGACGGATGACGACGGCACGCAGGTCAAGGTGATCACCGGTGATTTCTGGGGGGTCAGCGGCCCCGTGGACGGGATCGCCGCCGATCCGCAATACCTCGATATCTCGGTCCCTGCAGGTCTTAAGAAAACGTTTCGGATCGACACCTACCGGCGCGCCTTTGCCTATGTGTTTGACGGCGCAGGCGCCTTTGCCGACGCCTCTGCCCCGTCCGGTGTCTTGCTGGAAAAGGAAGTCGCGGGGCAGGAACTCAACATCCGCGACCTGTCCGGCGACCGCACCCTGATCCGCTTTGGCACAGGTGACGAAGTCACGGTGCAGGCGGGGCCCGATGGCATCCGGTTCCTGCTGATTTCGGGCGCGCACATCGACGAACCGGTGGCCTGGCACGGGCCCATCGTAATGAACACCCAGGACGAGCTGATGCAGGCCATGCGCGATCTGCGCAACGGCACGTTCATCAAGGCGGCACACTAGCCGCGACGCGCAAAATGGGATGGTGGGCGGGGCGTCTTTGGCGCAGGCCAAAGCGCGTCCGGCCCGGCATCACCCCGTGATCATGTCCAACCACCGGGTCACAAACGGGATCAGACCATCCCCAACCCAGTGCACGACGTAAATACCCAGCGCCCAAAGGCAAAAATAGAGGTAGGAAAAGACGTTGAACGACACCACCCACAAAAAGGCGCTGATCACAAGAATGCCCAACAGGGTGACCCAAGCCAGGCGCGCAAGGCCAAACTCGATGTCAAAGAAATAGACCATCGTATAGACGATGATCCCATAGCCGATCAGCGCGATGACAAGCAGCATGGGAACGGCCAGAACGTCCCAGACAGTGGTGGAGTGCGTAAAGAACCCGCCAAAGATCAACCACAGCACAAAGCAGAACAGCCCGAAACTCAGCGCAAACAGCACGGCCGACACGATGTTGAACACGATGAAGATGGCGAGGCTGCTGACGACGATGGTGGCTACCGAGAGGCTGAAGGGGGAGTTTCCCACGAAGTAGGAAAGGAACCACAAGAGGGCGATGGGGCCGGGGGGGTGAACTTTCGCATGCATGGAAAGATAGGGGAAAAGGTTGTCATCGGTATAGCGTTCAAAAAGCTGATGGATGTTTCGGGTTTTTCCAATGTCCCCGATATATTCATAGGATTGGCGGTTGTAGGCCTGCTCGATGCCCCAGAGTCCATCGCGAATCATGGCAATGGCGGCGGCGAAGAGGACCGCAAAAACGAAGATACCCGACAGTATGCGGATGGCCTCTTTTCGGCTGCGTTCTTCGGAGGCCAGAAGTAGGGGCAGGATCACCCGATGAAGTATAATGAGCCCTGTGCCGGCCATCAGAAGGGCCGGAATCTGCCAGCGCAAATCCGCCAAAGAGGTGAGCGCAGGTGAAAAAAGGGCATAAAATGGTGTAGGGTGTCCGTAGATGCCCTCCAGGCCAACGAGCCAGAGTCCTCCCATGAGGAGGAGATACCCGAGCATAGTGCGGGTAAACAAACTGATCAAGTCCCCCCCCGAGAGGGCAGATACTTCCTGAACGCGGCGCTGCATGGGCCGCATTGTAGCGGAGGGGGCTGGAAGATGTAAATCCCCGAGTGCCTTCGGGTTTCGGCACGGGGCCGTTCCCCTGGCCAGCGGCGTGACCCTTACACTTCTGTGGAACCTCTGAGCAGCTACCGGGTATACTATGCAGTGTATAATTGCCGTATACTCCACCACATTATGTAGTGTGAGGATACGCACTGTTCGCAACTTCTGGGTTTGTGTTGAGTATTGATGGACAATCGATTCGAACAATATTGGCGGGCCTCGCTGTATCGCCCCCGGCTACGCTACAAGTTGGCCCTCTCCATTGCGATCCACTTTCTATTGATCGGCGGAATCTTCGGCTATTTCAATTGGCGTCCCAAGACCCCCCCGCCCGAGGTCTTTGAAGTCCAGATCATGCAGACTTCCTCGGTGGTTTCGGATACGGCGACCCGGGAAGTTGTCGAGAATCCGGTGGAAGAGTCCATGCCCGAGCCGACTCCTGAACCGGAACCAGCGCCCCCGGAACCCACACCCGAGCCCCTCCCCGAGCCGACGCCGCCCCCGGCACCCGAGCCGGAAGTGGCACCGGTGAAGCCGCCTGAGCCCAAGGTAGAACCGCCAAAGCCGCGGGAAGATAAAGAAGCCCTGGCGAAGGCGGAAGCGCGCAAGCGTGAGGAAGCGAAGAAAAAGGAAGAAACGCGCCTCGCCGAGGAAAAGCGCAAGGAAGAGGAGAAGAAGAAAGCGGAGGCCGAGGCCAAGAAGAAGGCAGAAGCCGAGAAGAAAAAGAAGGAAGAGGCGGAGAAGAAGCGCCTCGAGGAAGAGAAGAAGAAGGAAGAAGCCAAGAAGCGCGAGGAAGAGAAAAAGCGCGAGGAGGCCATGGAGAAGAAGGCGGAGGAGGATCGCAAGAAGAAAGAATCCCTCGCCAAGAATCAGGGTGAAGCGACACAGGGTGTCGAAGAAGCCCAACTGCCCACGGCCCTCAGCGGCTGGGCGGCGCTGGTCAAGCGTAAAGTAGATAGAAATTGGGTCTTGCCCGCCGGGATTAGCCTCGGCGAAGAGGGGGAGACCATCAAAGTGGGTTTCGTTGTGGCCAGCAATGGCGCTATTATGGACGGGCCCACCCTATTGGAAGGGTCTGGACAGGCCGCGCTGGATAACTCGTGTGTCAATACGATTAAGACATCGGTACCCCTGCCTCCCTTTCCCACCGGCTTCAATGAGCCGGAGCAGTATGTGGTTTATGTTTTCAGAGCACTACCCTAAGTCGAAGAGGAGACTATTTTGAAACTCATCATGTGGTATGCCTTGGCCGTGCTATGCACCGTCCTGCCTTTCGCGGCCTCAGCGCAGGCGCAAATACAAATCGATGGTACCGCACAACGGCTGGATGCGCGCATTCCGATTGCCGTGCCCCCCTGTGCGGCGGCCGACCCGGCACTCAAGGCCCTGGCGACGGAACTCGCGCAGGTTGTGGCCGACGATTTGGCCTTCTCGGGGCTTTTTCAGGTCTTGCCCGCAGACAAGTATCCTGTCGGCTTTCTGGCCCTGGACCCCGATGTGCAGAAGCTGAATCGGGATATGTGGGCCTCGACCAAGGCTGAGCACTTCGTCTTTGGTAATCTGAAACAGGAAGGGGACCAGCTCGTCACGGAGTTTCGCCTCTTTGACCTGTTGACGAAAAACCAGGTCTTTGGCCTCCAGCTCAAGGTCGACAAGAATCATCCCCGTCTGGCCGCCCACCATTTTTCCGAGGAGATCATCCGGAATCTGGAAGGTACACCGGGAATCGCGACCTCGGAAATCTGCTTCAGCGCGGGTGCGACGGGTAGCAAAGAGATCTATGTGGCCGATTATGATGGGGCCAACGTGCAGCAGGTGACCAAGCACAACTCCATCTCCATCAAGCCGAAACTGTCGCCCGATGGCAGCAAGATTGCCTACCTTTCCTACAAAGATCGCTATACTTTCCTGTACGTCTTTGATCGGATGACCGGTAAGTCGGTTCCCCTTTCCAAAGAGGTGGGGCTTAACATTGCCCCGGCGTGGTCGCCCGACGGCAAGACGCTGGCCCACGTATTGAGTAAAGACGGTAACAACGAGATTTACCTGCGTGACGCCGATGGCAGCAATCTGCGCCGCCTTACCCGGAACCGCGACGTGGATACGTCTCCGGTGTTTTCTCCCGACGGTACGCATATTGCCTTTGTAAGTGACCGGGGTGGTAGCCCGCAGGTCTATACGATGGACATAAACGGCGAGAATGCGCAACGGCTTTCGCTCCAGGGTGGTAGCTCCTATGACCCGGCGTGGTCGCCCGATGGAAAGTACATCGCCTATGTTGCGGAGAAGCGCGGCGACGGGTTGGAGATCTACATCATGCAGTCTGACGGCTCCAACGCCCAGCGGATTTCCGACAGCCAGGGCAGCAACGAATCCCCGAGTTGGTCGGCCGATTCGCGCCATATTATTTTCAGCTCCACCCGAAACGGGCAGAAAAGTCTCTATACCTTCTCCCTCGAGTCGGGTGAAGAGCGAAAGCTGCCCCGGGTCAGTCTGTCCTGCGAAGGACCCTCCTGGGGACCCCGTCGGAATTAGTCGGTGTTCACAGGCATATAGAATGCAACAAACTACCTTACGTCATC
Organism: Candidatus Hydrogenedentota bacterium; assembly: GCA_030432675.1. Lineage (GTDB taxonomy): Bacteria > Hydrogenedentota > Hydrogenedentia > Hydrogenedentales > JAEUWI01 > JAEUWI01. Next base: position 4,646 of record JAUIMA010000377.1, read on the forward strand.
CCTGCGACTTTGCAGGGATGACGTTCCTTTCAGGTAAGATGGTGGCACGCATCATCGGCACGGACCGAGCACGCGTATCCGAATCAACAATCAGGTAAGAGGCCCATGGGCGAAAAAAACATCACACAGAACCGGATGGCCCGGCGGAACTATGAAATTCTGGATACCTACGAGGCGGGCATTGTCCTGGTGGGTACGGAAGTAAAGTCCCTCCGTGAGCCGGGCACCATGACCCTGAAAGACAGCTTCGCGGATATTCGGAAGCAGGGGGAACTCTTTCTGATTGGCGCGCGCATCGAACCCTATAAAATGGGGAATATCTATAACCACGATCCCGAGCGGGCCCGTAAGCTGCTGATGCATAAGAAAGAAATCGAGAAGTTGGCCCAGCGGATCGCGGAGAAGGGGCTGACCCTCGTGCCCCTGAGTGTCTATTTCAAGCGCGGGATGGTCAAGGTGCAGCTGGGAATGGGCCGCGGTAAGAACGTTCGCGACAAGCGGGACACCATCAAGGCCCGCGAGAGCAAGATTGAGATGGATCGCGCCTTGAAACACGTGGGGCGCTCGTAACGGTTTGAGATGACCTTAATTGCTCGGACCGGAGAACCGGCTCGTGCGGCACGTTCTGTATAGGGCCGGTCTGGAATAATTTTCGCCCGTTGGTAGAACAATTGGAGTAATCATGCGTCGCGCCCTTCCTCGCAAACAGCCCCTTCTGGTTACCCTTCCCCTCAAGGTCCAGACCTACGACATCGATTTCGCGAGCCATGTCAATAACCAGGTCTACGTCCGCTGGCTCGAAGATCTCCGAATGGACCTGCTCCGCGCCTACTATCCCATCAAGCGTTTTATGGACGAAGGCGTAGCGCCGATTCTTGCCTCCACCCACATCACCTACAAGAAGGCCATCACCCTTTACGACGAGCCGGTGGGTACCATGTGGTGTCCCCAGTTGGGTCGGGCCACGATGAACCTCGAGTGCCATATTGAAGTGGATGGAGACCTCTGTGCCCACGCGACCCATCGGGTCATGCTCGTCAATCTGGCGACAGGACGGCCTTCCCGCACGCCCCAGGATCTTTTCGATGCCTTTGACGAGGGCAACGGCTGACGCTCAGTCTAAGACCATTTCATCGAGGAAGGTCAGGCGCTTTACAAACATGAAGCGGTCGATGAATTCGGAGAAGGCGTCGGGTTCAAAGGCGAAGCGGTGATCACGACAGCCCTGGACCAATTCCACGAAAAGGTCGACGATATCGGACTGTTGGATGCGCCCCCCGCTGAGGGCATGGACGTCGCCATAGGACCACTCGGCGTTGATGGCATCCCGTAGCGCCTTACTGTCTTTGATGATGCTGCCATCGGTTGCGAGGTGGTTGGCCCCTGCGCGGCGCACATTGAACAGGAGTAAGACCAGCGTTACGGCGAGAAAGACGAAGTCGGGTGTCCGCTGCTCGGGGAGGGTGGCCGGCTCGTAGGAGTCCAGATCGATTCCCTTGAGTTGGCCGCGCCGGCTAATCATGAGGTTGCCGTTTTTCAGGTCGTTGATGGCGTATCCAATCTGGTGGATTTCTTCGACCCAGAGCAGCATGCTGGTGATGAGATCCAGGCAATGGGACAGGCTTAAGGGCTCGGTAAACGAAGCGGTGAGTCGTGCTCCCCGCCAGGCCTCTCCCTGGGCCCCGGCGAGGGCCTGGGCATAACTGTTGGGGAGGGTCTGGTCCTGCACGCGCCCCCGGGGGCCATGAAAACTGGCATGCTCGACACCGGCCACCCCGGCGAGGTGGTCGAGTGTTTCGCCATCGACGCGTTGAAGGATGTGGTAGGTGTATTTCTTG
>JAUIMA010000378.1 GCA_030432675.1 Candidatus Hydrogenedentota bacterium
CGACAGGATGCTCAACCGTAACCCGGGCTTGGTGGCAGCGTCAACATTGTTACATGTCTAGCCTGACACTGCGGGCTGCTTTCGCTTACCCATAGCTCCTATAGAGCAAGAGTCAGGCCAAAAATAACACTAGACCAGAAAACGCTTCAAACACCTGTAAATTAACGGTTTAGCGTAATCTGACCACCTGGTCTTGTGCTACGCATGCGTCAATAGTTTGCCGCCGTGACAAACCTTTGCCTGTTTGGGCGGTAAATCGGCAGAATTGATGCAGACATAAGCAAAGCAGGCGACACCTCCCACCCCCTCCAATCCAGGCAGCCCCAACCTACCCTCCGGTATTCCCTACCGGATGGTAGAAACTCCACAGGCGAATAACTACCACGGCGAAGCCTATGCACACGCCAATGCCCACGAGGAAGGCGATGAGGAGTCCCCGCCAACCGAAACCTTTTCCCCCGTCGGAAGGCCCCTTCAACTTTTTGAAGAACTGGGTGGTGTTTTCTTCCATCGATGCACGAAACATCTTCATCCAGATCATGAAACCGACAATCCCCACGATGATGAGGATCTCTTTAAATCCAATCGTTATCAATGCCTGTCCTCAATCTAGTGTGGTTGCGTTGCCGTATCCGGACGCATAATAGCAAAAAGTGTTTGCCAGACTCGCCTGCGCTCCCCCGATAGCCCCCGAGCGTGCTCCACCCACGCTGCACGCCGCCCACGAAAGGCAGCGTCCCACACCTATCGAAAGGTCACGTCTGGTGTGCTAAGGTAGCAACGGGGTCCGAGTGGAGGGTCCGTGCTTTCCACCTCCCCCACACGCTCCATAACGATTAAAAGGAAACATAATGTCTATGCCGAATGCCCGAGTCATTCTATCTGTTCTCATGTTATTTTCCTCCCTGTTTCTTTTTCCTTCAGGCGTAGATGCGGCATCCCCGTCATCGCTCCCGAGTGATGCCACCATCTTCAGGTCGGATATGACCCACTGTCTGCCAACCGCTGCCCACGCCGAAACCAACAGGGTCGACACCTGGCGTGCGATTCCCTATGCGGCGAAGGAGGTCCGTGGAACGCTGCTCTATGCCCCATCATTCGTGAATGCACCGGAACTCACGCTCCCCATCGATGTGAGCGGCTGGCATCACCTCCGCATCGGAATTTGGCAGCCCGCCTTTGCCTATGACGGCGACACCCGATTACGCGTCAAACTGAGTGGCGATTCCGCTTTTCGAAGACTCCACCCCCCTCGGACAGCCGACAACCAGAAAAGTACTTATATCCGGGAAGTCTATCTCCGTGCAGACGATTTGACCGATCAGGCGCTGGTAATCAGAAAAATGAATGGAATCGTGGGGCGGAATGCCGCCGTGGCCTACGTGCGACTAGATCCGATACCCGCCGATGAAGTGGCACGCATTAAGGCAGACCGCGCCCAAAACGATACGCGCAATCTTGTTGCCACCATTGATGGTGTGACCTATCTGCACTACGGTGAGTACTCCGAGCCGACCGATGTCCTGGACCAGATCGAGCTCTATCGCCATTCCGATGTGGCCAAGGTACTCTGGGCGGTAAACTATGGGGATCGCACCAATTATCCCACCACGGTTCCCGGCGCATTGTTTTTGGGGGCCCACGGCCGGACCCGTCATACGACGGAGTTTGGGAGTAATGACTATGTCCGGGGAGAGCAACAGGCCCACCGGGCTTTTCGCGATTTTGCGGCGGCTGGTCAAGTCCCCCAGGTTATCGCGGCGAAGCATGCCCATGAGATGGGGCTCGAGTTTGACGTCATGTTTCGTCTGGGCATTCTGGGCGACCTTGGCTTTGTGGACTTAGAGGGGGAGGGATTCTTTGCGCGCTACCCCCATTGTCGCCAGGTCCTTGCCGACGGCACGATCGTCGACAAGGCCAGCTATGCCTTTGATGAGACGCAGGATTTTACGCTGGCACTCATGCGGGAAACCCTTTCCATGGTCGATGCAGACGGCATCAACCTGTGCTTTGTTCGCGGGCCCCATGCCTTGCAATATGAAGCCCCGGTTCTCGAACGCTTTCTGGAACGGCACCACGAAGATGCAAGAAAAGTCGCCACCGATGATCCACGCCTACAGGCCGTGCGAATCTCCTTCATGAATGAGTATTTGGAAAAAGTTCATCGGCTCACCGAAGAAATCGCGGCCCAGCGAGGACGCCCCCTGAACCTATCCGTCTGGGTCTGGCCCGGCACCCAGGGTGTCTGGCTCGGGGGCACACCAGAAGCCGAAGGGCTCGATGTAAAGCACTGGATTAAACAGGGCTGGCTTGACAGCGTCATCGTCCAGGAAGGCGTGGATGAAGAATACATCGCCCTCGGTAAAGAAACTGGCTGTGATTATGTCCTCTTTACCGGATACCGCGGCGAAAAAGCCATGAGCCCTGCCACGGTCACCGCCGCCTATGGAGCAGGCGTGAAACAATTCGCCTACTGGGACATGGATGCGGTCCAGATCATGCCGGATCCCTGGAACTGGCTCCGGCGCATTGGACACCGGGAAGAAATGGCCGACTGGGAAACATACAAGCCTGACGGGCGACTCCTCCCTCTGGAGCAGGTGGGGCACGTCAATGTCGCTCGGGGGCTGGTGGACGCCGTGTATTCCGGGGGGTAAGCAACCCGGTTACTTCACTCGCTGAACGCTACCACGAATCTGTATCAAATAACGGCGGGGCACCTCGGTGCCTCGCCGCTGAATTCCGCCTGTCAGGCGCTACGAATCGCCTCTTGAAGGACTACTTCAACAGGTCCCGGAGAGCACCCTCCAACTCAGGAAAGGCAAACGTGTAGCCCGATGTAATTAGTCGATCGGGCTTAATCCGTGTGCTGGCCAACAGCATTTCATCGGCCATTTCGCCCAACACGGTGCGTAGTACGGGTGTCGGCGCAGGCAAAAACGTGGGACGCCCCAGGACAGCTCCCAAAGTCTTGGTAAAGGTCTTGTTTGTCACGGGTGAGGGAGCCACACCGTTTACCGGGCCCGATAGCGTGGTCGTGTCGATGGCATGGACGATGGCACCCACGAGATCGTCGAGATGAATCCAACTCATCCACGGCTTGCCGCCGCCAAGGGTCCCTCCCAGCCCACACTTAAAGGGTGGTAGCATCTTGGACAAGGCACCGCCGGAGCCGCTCAAAACCAGTCCGATGCGTAGATTGACGACGCGAATTCCGCCGTCTCGGGCAGCCTCGGTACGCTCTTCCCAGGCCTGGCACACTTCGGCGAGAAAGCCACTTCCCGCCGCACTGTCTTCCGTGAGCACCTCGTCACCACGATTCCCGTAATACCCCATGGCCGAAGCTGCAATAAGCGTCGCGGGTGGCTTCTTGCAGGCCAGCAGACGTTCACAAAGCAACTGGGTTCCCTTCACGCGACTGTCCCGAATCCGGGCCTTTCGCTCGGGCGTCCAACGACCCGAGGCAATGGGCTCCCCCGCCAGATGAACGACGGTATCCAGGCCCGCCAAATCATCGGGCGACAAAATACCTTTGGCCGGGTCCCAGTAAACGGCCTCCGAGGAATGGGGACTCGCATTGCGCACCATACGCCGAACGACATGTCCATCGGCTTCCAATCGCCGAGAGAGGGCGCGCCCTACCAGTCCCGTGGCTCCACTTACGAGTATATGCATGGAAGTGCCTCCTTTGTGAATCTCGTTGCTCCATCCTATCACGTCTGCTCTGATGACACGAGGTAACCGGACGGGTTCCTTCGCCCTGTCTGGCACGAGGTACCCGTCCGGTTACCTCGTGTCATCTGAACGCGCCACGCCTACGCAGGCATTGGGTTCCCTTCATTTCACCACAAACGCGGCTAGAACACACCAGCCACACTTAGTTGACATGAAGAAATATTCCATATAATATAAATTTCTGCAACACGAAGAGGAAGCATAAATGACACCAAGTCGCCTGCAGAAAGCACTGAAGAAGAAACTGCCCTTCGATTCCCCGGAACACGAGGCGAACCTCAATATTCTACGTACCAGTGACCAGTTCGAGATTCGAATTGCCAGACTCTTACGCGAATATGATCTCACCGCGTCCCAATATAACGTACTTCGAATCCTACGGGGTTCGGGGCAACCGCTGCCTTCCTCGGAGATTGCGGAACGACTCTTACAAGTCGTACCCGCGATTACCGGCCTGATCGATCGACTTGAAAAACAGGGCCTCGTATCCAGGCAACGCTGCACCCAGGATCGGCGGGTTATCTACGTTGAAGCCACGGAAAAAGCACTTAACCTAATCGAGCAAGTCGACGCGCCGTTGGCTAATTTGCACCACGAACTGATCGGGCACCTGTCCAGGGAAGAACTTGAGGAGTTGTCGCGTCTGCTGGAAAAAGCCCGACGCTCCGTGGAAAACAACAAACTATGAACAACAATGCAGAAAGAATATCTATGGAAGCTATCACCCTATCGAAATGTCATTCACGCACCCTCAGAATCGGGCGAGCCCTCCTTATTTTCGGCGTCTCAGTCGCTTGTATGGGAGCGCCGAACGCCGCAGCGTCTTCCGAAGAGAAAAACGCTCCGGAGAAGCCACACCGTGTCGCCACCGAGGGCACCTGGACACCCTTATTCAACGGGGTCAATCTTGATAACTGGGATCGCGTCATCGGAAGGCAGGGACCGCTTCGCCTGAATGAGGACCCCGATCGGATATTCCAGGTCCATGACGGGATGGTGCACATGTACAAGGATTCAGCGGACAAGTCCGAGGTCCAATATGGATACATCCTGACTAAAAAGAGCTACTCTCACTATCACCTCCGATTCGAATTCAAGTGGGGAACCAAAAAGTTCAAACCACGCCTGGATATGCCGCGGGATGCAGGCGTGCTCTATCACATAGCCGGGGACAAGGTGGTCTGGCCTCGGAGTCTCGAGCTTCAGGTGGAAGAAAAGGGTGTAGGTGACTTCCTCACGGTTTACGGCACGCAGGCCAAGACCACGGTTGACCCCGAGTCGATAGACAAACAACGGGTGGGAAACGCACGCTTCCGAGAACCTGCCCAGGGAGGCGTTCCGTTTGTCTCGGGTGGGCCGAAGGTATACTGGGTCTACCGCCATCCGGATGCGGAGCAGGAAGGATGGAACACGGTAGAGTTAATTGTTCATGGTGCCGAGAGCGCCATACACAAGGTGAACGGCCAGGTTGTGAACCGCCTGACCGACCTGCGTCAACTCGGCGCGGATGGCAAGTCTTGGATTCCGCTCGTGGAAGGAAAGATCCTCTTCCAGGCCGAAGCCGCAGAGGTTTTTTACCGGAACATCGAGATAATGGAGCTGTAAGCGTAGAGGACCAATCCAGCCCGCCAATCCGCGCCCAGGAAAAACGTCCCCGTGCAAAGTACCGTGACATGGGTGTTTGAAAAGGCCGCTTCTCCAAAGGAAAGGACGTTATGAAACAGAGTCGCCCTAACGGACGCATCATTGATGCCGTTATCCCGCGCGTAACCGGGGCAGCTTCTGCCTCCGCCCTGCGAATCTATGCCGTGTCCGCCCTATTTCTGGGAATCGTTGTTGCCCAACTGACCCATGGTGCAGACAGTCCCCCTTTGGAAGCGGGGGCGAGTGCCGTTGACATTTCCCCGCCGAATTATCCCGTGCGGGTCAACGGCATGTTCAATGAACGCAGTGCCGAAAGTGCGATCGACCCACTCTATGCCCGCGCCTTTGCCCTGCGTCGCGGTGACGAGCACATCCTCTTCTGCATTGTCGATACCTGCATGATGGAGCAAGACCTGATCGATGCGGCGAAGCAATCGGCATCGAATGCGACGGGGATTGCACCTGACCGCATGATGGTGTCGGCCACCCACACCCATAGCGCCCCCTCGGCCATGTCGTGCCTGGGCAGTCGGCAGGACCCCGATTACGCCGCATGGCTCCCGGCGAAGATCAGCGAGGCGCTCGTCGCGGCCACCACCAACCTGGAACCGGCGCAAGTGGGCTGGGCCGCGGTGGACGATTGGCAACACACCCATAATCGCCGTTGGATCCGGCGGGCGGACAAGACGTTCGAAGACCCCTTCGGCAACCTGAATGTTCGCGCCCATATGCACCCCGGCTACGAGAGTGGCGATATCATCGGACCCTCCGGCCCCGTAGACCCGGGTTTGAGCCTGCTCGCCGCGCGACGGCCAGACGGCACGCCCATTGCCCTATTGGCCAACTATTCTCAGCACTACTACAGCTCTCCCCTCCTCTCCGCCGACTATTTTGGCGTCTTCGCGACGGATATGGCCCGTCGCCTCGGACAGCCCTCCAGTGAAGGGCCGTTCGTCGCCATGATGTCCCAGGGCACCAGTGGCGACCTCATGTGGATGGACTACGGCGCCCCGAAAAAAGAAGGTGATTTCAGTCAGTATGCCCAGGACGTAGCGGAACGGGCCATGGACGCCTATCATGCGATTGAGTGG
>JAUIMA010000379.1 GCA_030432675.1 Candidatus Hydrogenedentota bacterium
TGAAGATTGGTGTTTTCTTAGCAACTTCTCCGCTCCGCTCCTCTGCTTGAGGGTCCACGACGCGCCGGAGGAGGGTGGCACCTTCGGTTGGGGCCTTCTTGCTCTCCGTCCACGCTGGCATAATCAACCAAACTCCCGTGCCACGCGATGCCGAGTACAACGAGGTTTCGTGTGCATGGAGGGAGAGATTTTACGCGCTATCGAGAACCATTGGATTCGGGCGTCCCACGTCGCTTGGTGGGAAGGACGCCCGAGTTTGGGCATCCGCCATGGCCCCCGGCTCCGTTGCTCCATGCACACGAAAACTCGCAGGGCTCGTCATCGCGTGGCACGAAATCGGTCCAATCGGTTAACCTAATTAAGGTGGTGGGCACATTCAGGCTCTACGACACCGATAAGTCATGGACCGCCGTTGGCGGGGGCACCCCGAGCTCCAGGGAAAACAACAGGATGCAGGAGTCTTCGAACGCTGCCCGATTCCTACCGATGCCGAACTAAAAAGGAAAAATGTCCTTGCCCATAGTCCCGCGCGAAGGCCGTCCGACCGTCGGCCGAATCACCCACCCCTTCGAGAAGTCTCCACGCGGTTTGGAGATACCCATCAAGCCGCACCTCCAGCAACGTCAGCGTATCATCGTCGACCTTCTTGCCCCAATCCTGGCGCAACGTAGCCCGGCGCACTTCCAGGTCAGCGAGCTGTTCCCGCCACCCTTCCACCGATGCGTCGCTCTCCTCCACCGACTCCACGGTGAGCCCCACGTCGTCGAAGCGTCTCACATACTCGCCGAAGCGACAGTACGTGCCCATCATGTCGCTGTAGTGGGTGTGATTCTTCAGGGCCGTCGCAAGGGGCTGGGCTTCAAAACGATCAAGGAGGGCGATGCCAAAGAGCTGCAGGTGGGGATCGGATAACACGCTGGACAGGGCAAAACCATTGGGAATGGTCACATAGCCCACACCGCCTTCCGGGCGAATGCATCGGGACAAGGTCGCCATGGCCCCGTCGAGGTCTTTGACGTGCTCCAGCACCTCCTCGCAGAACACCAGATCATACGAGTCTGCCAATCCATCTGCCGCTTCTGGATCTTCCATATTCTGATCCCGCACGGAAACCCGATTGGAATCCACGCCGCAGGTACGCACATTGACTTCGGCCAGGTGCCGTTTGTCGGCGTTGATTTCCCAGCCTTCCGCGTAGGCCGCCCCGGCCTTCAGGGCGGCCACCAGCGAGCCTCCCGAGCCACTGCCCAAGTCGAGGAATCGACCGCCTTCGAGGCCCCGGTCTGCCACACGAAGCCCTTCCAGGACCTGCGAGACATGGGCCACGCCGTTGCGATTGGTGCCCAGTAGATACCCCGTGAGTTTTTCCCGAAAGGCCCGGTCACCGGCAGACGGGTGGACATCTACCAGGGCGGCCACCGCCTCGAAATAGGCCTGCGAAATCTGATTGTGTTGGAGCAGCGCGCCGTGGTCATCGCCCTCGTAGTCCCGGTAACAGAGGGAAGGCTCCGCGATGCGAAAGCCCGATGCCCCCACACGGGCCACGATAAGGAGTCGTATTTCGGCCACGGGCTGTTCAGGACACAAGATATCCCGGTGCAGGGTATGCCACGCGCCATCACCGGGGTGTTGGAGTTGATAGACCTTGGGCCTGGCGGGGTCATCCCCGCCCCAGTGAAGATAGACATTGACACCAACGAGGCCCGGCGCATCGGCCCAGAGGGGCACGGAGACCGAGAGACGGCCACCGACCCAATTGCCACCCCCCAGGGTGTAATCCAAATGGCCGTTCACCGAGTCTTCGCACACCTGAAAGGACAAGACCTCTCCATCGGCCGTGGCCGAAGGCTTCAGGTTGTGGCACTGCCAGGGCGAAGCATCGGTCAGCGGCAGGGCCAGGTGATCCAGTAATTCGTGGTCGGTCATTGCATCAAGGTTCCCATTAGCCCTACCGTATCACCCCCCCATAGCCCGACACCAATTGGAACATTACGTTTTTGTCATCTTCGCACCACCGTTGCTGTCATCTTCCTGCGGCACACTGGGTGAGCCAGGCGAGGGCAAATCCAACCGACGATGGGAGTGATGGCGATGAAAATTCAATGTTGTGTATGCAAGCGAATGAAACGGGATGACTCATGGCAGCCCGTATCGCGCCTCGACAGTACAGCAAGCCATACCTATTGCCCGGACTGTGCGCAGGAGGCCCAAGCAGAAATCAGGGCCTTCCCACGGAAGCGCACGCCTCGTCCGGCCGAGTCTATCAGCCCGTGGCACCTTCTTCGCGAACACCTTGCCACACGCCCCCTGCAATCCGACAGCTCATTCTAGGGAATAGACAAAATCATGTGGAATCGATGCAGTCTCTGTTTTCTTGCGCTCGCCACGGCGATGCTCCCCGAGGCACACGGGCAGTCGGAACATGTGCACATCACCGAATCGGGCGACTATCGCTACATTGTGTCCGACGGGATTCCGACCCATGCCGTGGGCCAATTCCCCAACCGGCGTAACCCCAATACGATTCGCCTGCAATATCACCGATACCGCGTGCCCCTTCTGCCAAAGGCTGCGGACGAATCACGGCCTTATTTCCTCATTCCTTTCGGCATCGCGCTGAACGGAGTTCCCTTTGACCCCGGTGCCGCCGAATTCTGGAACGGCGACCCGAACTGGCAGTATGAAGCGCTGTCGGGAAGTCTCAATCTCGGTCTGGACTTCAACAATGCCCACGTACAACCCACAGGCGCCTATCATTATCACGGCACACCCATCGGCCTCGTGGATCAACTGGGGGTCGCAAAGGGTATGACCTTGCTCGGCTATGCCGCCGACGGATTCCCCATCTACAACGCACGCATCGCGAATTATGTGAAGGGCCCCAACGAACGGGTCGTTTCGTTGCGCTCGTCCTACCGACTCAAACAGGGCGCTCGAATAAATGGCCCCAATGGCCTGCATGACGGCACCTTCGTCCAGGACTATGAATACGTGGCCGGCAGCGGTGACCTGGATGAATGCAATGGCCGCTTCGGACCTACACCGGCGCGTCCCGAAGGGGAGTATTATTACGTCATCTCCGAGGATTTTCCCTTCATCCCCCGTCGCTTTCGGGGCACGCCGGACCCGAGTTTCGAACGACGGGGCCCACCCCGCAGCGGTTGGCGTCGGGGCCTCGAAGGGCCTCCCCCACATCGACGTCCGCCACCCCGTTTTTAGGGCGTACTACTCCACGGGCGAAACGATCCAGTCATAGCTGGGCAGGTGTCGGCCGTCGGACAGGGCCACACCCACGGGGTTCATGGGCATACCATCCACGTAACCCGCGACCGACACAGCCAGTCCGGTAATCCCCAGCGCCTCTAAGGGCAGCACTTCGCCCGCGTCGGAAATCCCATTCCCGTTGGCATCGCGCCAGCCGGCCAGGTGGGTAAGTTCCCCGCCCCGCAGCCAGCCATCCCGGTCATCGTCGAGTGCGGCCAACACCGCGTAGCCATGCTCCCAGAAGAGCCACCAGGTGACCGAGCCAATAAGTTGGCGACCACTGGGCACATCTCGCTTTCCATCGCCATCCCACACGAGCAACACCGTATCGGGCTGTACCCAGGGCCACTCTTTGCCAGACTCCGTGCCATCGAGGTCAAAGGTCACTGTCGTCTCGGGCGCGAGTAATTGGTGAATGGTGCGGTCATCCGTCAGCGAAAAAATGATAGGTGTCACCATCCGGGGCATCCGTGCTGCTTCGCTGGCATGGGCATCGGCCCGTTTCAAGAGCCCCTTATGGGCCCTTGAGACGCGGTCGCGTTGCTTCAGGATTTCCTGGATGTAGCGGGCCGCTTCCAGGGACACGGGCGGCGTGAGAAATCCCCCTTCGAGTTTGGGTCGAGAACCCAGGGCGGTTGCGTAGGCCATCAGCGCTTTGTCTTCCCACGCGATGCGCAGGGATTCCCTCAGTTCGTCGAATTCCGGTCCTAACGGCTTCGCCAGCACCACCACGGCGTGGGACAACTCGTCGTAGGTATAACCCAGCCCCAGGGCGATATAGTCCGAGTCAGGCGCGAGCGCCGAAGCCCGTTGGTAGTAATCCAGGGCCTCGTAGAGATCACCGATGCGCACTGCCACATCGCCGTCGTCGATGCCGTGGCGAATGGAGGGATAGCCATGGCCGTGCTCGTAGAGATGGAGCTTCTTCGCGTCTCCCTCCACGCGGACGTGTACGTCCCGTTCGCCGAGGCTGTAGCGCAGGCTGTAGACCCGGCCGATGCGTGCCAGGAGATCCGCATCGTCGGGCATTTCCGAGAGCTGGTCCTTCATGTTTTCGAGCAGCCGCTCCGTGGGCACCTTGTCGTCGGGCCCGACCCAGAGACCGTGGGCAGTGGAAAAGCATCCGGTCAGCACGAGCACACTGGAGAGAAGATATTTCATCACGCGGTCCTCCAACGGTTGGCAATCGACTATCTATCTAACGAGTAAGAGGGCTTCCTTGTTCATTTTAATTTTGAGCAGCGGAGGGAGCAATCCACAACCACCGGCAGATCCGCAGCAAAAAAGTCACCGGCAACAGCACCGATTCGTAAAACTGCGCATGTACCTGACCAAAACAATCAGTCCCGTAGGGACGACATATCGTAGCCCAGCGGTGAAGCGAGGTACGAGCGAAACCCTGGGCAAACTGGACCACAAAGAACTGAACTCCGAAGGAGTGGCACAGAAAACTCAGTGCAAATTCCCAACACCGCTATGCCACCCCTTCGGGGTTTGGCATCGTTTGTATTCGAGCGCTCCCAGGGTTCGCTTCGCTCACACCTGGGCTACGATATGTCGTCCCTGCGGGACTGAAAGTATGCAGCGTGCATGAATACCAACAACGAGCGCCGAATCGGCAGAGCCGGTGCTTCAGCCTGGGGCAACCTGTTCACAATCCCCTACGGCAACCGCAAATCGGCGAAGTCCAGTATCCCCTGCCAATAGTCCTGCGTCAAGGTGTGCTTCGTGTCCAAACGGAACTGGGCCACGCTGCCCACCGTCTCGGGGCCCAACGCAACGGGACCCTCGAGCATGCCGTCGCCCTTCAAGCCGGGCGCACCCAGAAACTTAAACACCGGGTCTGCCGCCTGCAGGGTCTTCAGCGAGCTTTCATAATTGGCCCACGTGTCTTGCAGGCCCACGGTTTCAAAGAGGAGGCGCGGTGCCACCATGGCGGCCAGTAAATGCTGGTCCACGGGCAGGCGATTTTCCTGGTGGTCAAACCAGGTAAAGGCATCACAAAACCAATGGGGGAACACGCGGTTGATGCGCTCGGTCGTTTCCTGGTCGTTGTTGCGGCTCAACGCCATGCCGCCCGTGCCCGACTGATGGGGCACCACAAGAGCCACCCGGTCATCGAAGGCCGCCGTCAACAGCGCCGCCTTACCCCGGCGCGAGTGACCAATAACACACACGCCCTTCGCATCAATGGCGGGGTCCGTCACCAGATAATCGATACAGCGACGGAGTCCCCACGACCACGCGGCGATGGTGCCCCAACGGTGCGCCGGTCCTGCCGCGGGCGGATAGGCGGCGTGAATGCCGTCCGTAAAGTCATGTTTATCGGGGTCGATCTCGCTCTCGTGAAAAGTCGCAAAGGCATAGCCCCGTTCCAACAGATAGGGCACGCACCAGAAGTCTTTCTTTAACCCCCGGCCCTCGGCTTCGCTTTTCGGACAACTCTCGTGACACCACGTTTCGTCGTTGTGAAGGACCGCCGGGTCATCGGTCACGGTGTAGTTGCCGCACTTATTGAGTCCCAGGAAGACGGGCACAGGTCCTTTCGCATCGGCAGGCAGAAAGAGGGCCAGGCGGATGCGCGGCGCGTCGGCTCCAGGGAGATTCTTAAACCCGATGGTAACCTGCTTCAAGCGGCCTTTGCCGCCCAAGACCGACTGCTCGGGTGCGGTCTCTGAGACCACAATCTCGGCCTCGGCCGGGGCCACGCCATAGACATAGTGCTCGAAGAGGGCCTTCAGCTCGGGACGTCGTTTTGTCATCCAGTCTTCCGGGGTCTTCACCGGGTCGCCGTTGAGCATCATTAGGGGGGCAGGCAACTCGGGGCGTTCGGGCAGTTCCTCGAAGGGGGGAAACGGAGCGGCCATGGCGGACACCACACCCAAGCTAAAACAAGCCAACGCAATCCGTAACAACATGATATTCTCCTCTATTTTCGGCACAGATAAATCACCTGGCTCGGCGGCAACCGAAATCGTGTCACCTCTTCTTCCGTCAGAAAGGTGGTGGGCATCACTTCTTCATAGTCGAAGGGGGCCAGGCGCTCTTTAAAATCGACGGGGGAATAGCCCCGCACGTGATCAAACAATTCGGGGTCGGGGGCGTCGTACTCTTCTGTCTCGGTCTGGTCCATCATGAAGGGCACCATGATCACCGCTTCGCCACCGGGTGCGGTGATGCGGTAGAGATTGCGAATGGCC
>JAUIMA010000380.1 GCA_030432675.1 Candidatus Hydrogenedentota bacterium
ATTCGGAGAGTTTCCGCACCAGCGGCAACCTCCAGTCCGTGGCGGGCCGGGCGTCGGTAGTGGGTATTATTGCCCTTGGCCAGCTTCTTGTCATACTCACGGCGGGCATCGATTTGTCCGTCGGGAGTGTGGCGGCGCTGGCGGGTGTGGTGGGCTGTCTGGCCATGAAATCCGGTATGCCCATGCCCGTGGGTGTTCTCGCCGGCTGCGGCGTGGGGGCGGCCTGTGGCCTCACCAACGGCGTCCTGGTGGCGAAGGGCCGCATTGCACCCTTTATCGTTACGCTGGGGATGATGATGGTGGCTCGTGGGTTGGCCCTGTGGGCGTCGGGGGGTAACCCGGTTTTTGGTTTGCCCGACTCGCTGAGCTGGCTCAGTGAAACCCACGACTGGCGCACCCCCGTGATTATCGTGGCCGTCCTCGCAACCGGCTATGCGCTGATGCTCGCCTTCACGCGGTTTGGCCGTTCGCTCTACTCGGTGGGCGGCAATCGGCAGGCCGCACGGCTCTCAGGCATTCCCGTGGATTGGGTGCTCATCCGGGCCTATACCTTGTGTGGCCTCATGGCGGGCTTTGGCGGCATGATGTTGGCCGCCAAGACCAGCATCGGATCGCCCACGGCGGCCGAAATGTATGAACTTCATACGATTGCTGCGTGTGTTATTGGCGGTGCGAGCCTCATGGGCGGCGAAGGGGGGGCCATCGCCGCTGTGGCCGGTGCGCTGATCATGTATGTCTTGCAGAATTTCTGTAATCTCGAAGACATCGACACCTCCTGGCAGCAAGTGCTGGTGGGCGTGTTGATTGTGGCACTGGTCTTCTATGACACCTGGCGCAAACGAAAAGCGGGCTTGCTGAAGTCAGACTAGTGGTCTGAATCGACGTCAGGGGAGTTTTATGCTGCCATTTATGCTGCCCGCCTGACCATTCCCCTCCTGGGAGGGGAGTATGTTATCGAATCGGGTGAATGCTTCGCAGCAAATTAATCGCCCATCAGCATGATTCAAACCATTAGCGCGATGGGGCATCCTGTACGTCGCTACGTGATGGCACCTCCTTGCCTGAAAAGGGAGTGCCTGGCTCCGGCGATGGTGTGTGGGTATGGGAGGGGGAGGAGTACCGGAGCCAGGCGGGGATGTGGGCAGCAACACGTTGGTCAGACGTTTCCAGTACACACGTCAACAGGGGTGTCGGTGGAGATAAGCCGATCCACTGTCTGGAGAGACGCTTATGAGACTGGTCTGCCCGTTAGCCTGCGGATGCAGGCGTTGTTTGGAGAAACCCGCCGTACGGATAGCGGGTGTAAGGTGCCGATTCAACTGTTCTTGCCGCTGGGGTATCTATCCCGGCAGCGGCCATAATGTTTCGCTGCGTTCTACAAGGTAGTGCACCGAGCCCTGCGGCGTGTTACACCCTGCAAATAAATTGTCAACTGTTTTCATAACAGGGCGATAATTTGCCGCTGCGCTTTGTGTTTTCCCGGATTACCGGTACAATTCAGTGGGATGGGGTTTCGGGAGAGTAAACTCCGTCCTGTGGGTTGCATGCTGGATTTGCTCCGGGCACCCGCAAGTAATCTGATTTTCCACCACGAAAGGCCTGGCCTTGAGGTTGTCCCCCGACCCCATGATACGTCGGATTACGATACTTCGTGATCTCCGCGCACGGGTCGGATGTGTCCGCGGCTCCGACGTCATCTTTATCCTCGTGGCGGTCTTGGCCTTTCGGATCCTGGCTGGATTTTCCCTATTCTCTACGCCCCACCACCACGGGTTGTTGGTGCACGGGCACGGAGCCGGTGGCCTGGTTCACAGTCACGGTGAGACAACCGCGCCCCATCATCACGGGGAGAGGAATTCAGAACCCGCCCCCAACCCCGAAGACGTTCCGGAACCTACCCCCGATCCATCGCACGACGGCTACTTCAGTGCGGCGACGATGGACCTGCACCTTGGTGCCAACACCGAGGCGGTGGATCGTTTCGAACTACACCGCGCCCGAAATTGGTGCTACGTCGATCGGGATGGCCGTGCGCATCGTACCCCCCAACATGCCCGCGCGCCACCTGGCAACTTCCAGACACATACGAGCTGAGTTTTTTACTTGTTGAATCCAAAGCGGTTCAATCGTTCGTCGTGTGGCGCCACCGATTTACACGGGCAACGGCCTTTGGCGCATACGCACGGCAATTTCAAGGAAGTTACCTCATGAAGAAACCTGTAAGGCAGGGATTTACCCTGATCGAATTGTTGGTGGTCATTGCCATTATTGGCATTCTCGCCGCCATCCTGCTGCCCGCCCTGGCCCGCGCCCGGGAAGCAGCCCGGCGCGCGAGTTGCCAGAATAACCTGAAACAGTTCGGCATTATGTTCAAGATGTATGCGAACGAAAGCAGCGGGGAAACCTTTCCCGCCATCAAGACCCGGCGTTGCCATGGTACCGTCTCTTCCCTCGACACCATCTTCGACGGCGAGCAGGTCTATCCCGAATATATGAGTGACGCCAATGTCCTCATTTGCCCAAGTGCAGCGTCGACGACGGGCGATGCATTGACCACGTATGATGCAGGAAACGTCGGCTCCGACAACTACGTGGATACCCCCGGATTCACCGACAGCGGTGTTATCGAACCCTGTGAGTTCCTGGGCCATCCCTACACCTATCTGGGTTGGGCGATAAGCAATGAAATGGTGGCAACACCGGCTCAGTCGGCCGCCTTCTATGCCAGCGTGCAGGACTTTGGTACCCGTATTTACGAGAACGTCTATCGCGTCGAGGAAGACTGGGACTTTGCCGTCCCCCTTCCCGGAGGCTACGAGACGGCCCTGCGCCTGCGCGAAGGGATTGAACGATTCTTCATTACGGATATAAACAATCCGGCGGCCTCCGCCGTGGCTCAATCGAATCTGGCCATCATGTCGGACAACGTTGCCGATGCGGCGGAGAGTTTCAACCATGTGCCGGGTGGCGCTAACGTCCTCTTTGCCGACGGGCATGTGGCCTTCTTCAAGTATCCCGGTGAATCCTCGGGTACGGTGGTCTTCGAAAGCGCACCCTTACCCACCGGAGGACAATTTCCCGTCAATGCGGCGGGCATTGCCCTGCACATTGCCAACCACATCTTTGCACCGGGCGAAGAGGGTATCGCCAGTGGCTTCTATCAAAGCGTAACGTGGCCGGGAAGTGATTTTCCCTGACCCTGATTCGCTGAATTAAATCAAAAAACGGCCAGGGTATCCACAGGATACCCTGGCCGTTATCATTTGAAACAGGCGCTACTCTTGTTCACCAATGTGCACCCAGGCCTTCGCGTGGGCGGTCTGACCATTCTCGTGGGTCCGTGATACCTTCACGATGTAATCACCGGGCGCGTCATAGCGGTGTTCCACGGCCACATAGCCTTCGGGGGCCAGGGGTGCTGCCTCTTCCGGTGAACGGGTCGTCTGGGTGGGGCTGCCATCACCAAAGTCCCACGTTTCCTCCCCGCCCTTCATCCGGAAAGCCCGGGCCTTGAGGGTGATGGGGTCGCCCGGCTTCAGATCGCGGGTCGGGTAGTAATTGATGTTTACGTTGGGCGTGTAGTGCTCCAGATCGTTGGGGTCCAGCACCATGACATAGGCAAAGTCATAGGCCACCTGGCCCGCGCGATCCGTCACTTTGAGGGTTTCGCAATAGAAGCCCGGCGTCGGGTACACCTTTTCCAGATAGGTGCCGTCTCGCTTCGTGCCGTCGAAGAGCGACCATTCATAGGACGTAATGGAATCATCCGCACTCCAGGAACGCCGTCCATCCAGGTGGGCCGTCTCACCGGCCGTAATCATTTGCATGGGCCGCGCGTTGGCATAGAGACTCAGGCCAAACTCGTTTACATAGGCTTCATGCAGAAAGGCGAAGGCGGCCTGGGTACCCCACTTTTCCGAGGGTTGGCGGCTCTTGATTTCAAAGTGGAGGTGCGACCAACCGCCACTGGCCCCTTCCTTCCCCACCACGCCGACGGGGTCGCCCTGTTTGATGACAGCACCGAGCTGGATATTGGGAGCGATTTCTTTCAGGTGGGAGTAGCGGTAGTACCAGCCCCGGCCGTCCATCAGATAAACTACATCATAGCGGGGGCTGGTGGGCGTGTTTTCCTTATGCCCCTCCAGCACGTCTTCACCCCGCTGCACGACAAGGGCGTCGGTGGCGGCGATGACGGGGGCCAGGCCTTCCGAAGCGCCGATGTCCATCCCTGCGTGATAGTAAATGTGTTGCAAGATACTGTTTCCCCCGTGGACCGGTTCATTGTCGAACCAGGTGCGCGTGCTGTTCCAGCCTTGTTTTACGGGGTATATCATGGACCCAGGCTGGAGGTAAGGGGAATCCTTGGGCCATAGGCGGAGTCGGACATCCTTGTCGAGCCCCCAGAAGGCGGGGGTGCCGTTGCCGTTGAGCCCCTTGGTGGCCGTGCAGTCAATCTGTACGTTGCCCACCGTTTGGGGCAGCCGATAGGGGCCTGCTTCCAGGGTCAGCTCTACTTCATCCACGACCAATTTCAGTGTGCTGCCATAAACGGCTTTGCGCACCGGTTCCGTGTGTTCGGCGAGGTGGCTGAGTGTGACCGTTACGCTGCTGCCATCGTGGAGGGTGACGATAGTGCTTTCGCCCACGTTCAGGTCCACGACGCGAACGAGGGGGGTGATGGGACTAAGGCCAGGCACGTCGGTCACCTGGGAGAAGGCCCCGGCGCAGAGGAGCAAGGAAAGGGCAATGGAAAGGCTAATCGGACGGAACACAGGGAACTCCTTCGTTGAGTGGCCGCAATAAGTACATTCGAAAGGTCTACTATAAGTCAGAACCCGCCCGCAAGACCAAGGAGCTTGCGGACGGGTTCGAAGTTTATTGGGTAT
Organism: Candidatus Hydrogenedentota bacterium; assembly: GCA_030432675.1. Taxonomy (GTDB): domain Bacteria; phylum Hydrogenedentota; class Hydrogenedentia; order Hydrogenedentales; family JAEUWI01; genus JAEUWI01. The sequence goes on from JAUIMA010000380.1 coordinate 4,887, forward strand.
GTCACCCGTGGGCGTTACGGTTCCGATGTCTTAGCGATAGGCGCTTCGGCGATAAAGCCGTGGTAGCGGCCCATCCAATAAGGCATGAGGAAGTCGGCCCCTGTCTCGATACGGTGGTTGGAGTTATTCTCTTCGGGCAAATAGACGTTACGGTTCCACCGGCCAAACTGGCGTTCGTCCACGGGCAGGGCCGAAACCAACTGGGTCTTTCCGAAACGATCGATGCGCGGGTCAAAGACCACGTCGGCCCGGTGACTGTTCAACTGCTGCAACTGACGCCGGTCGGTAGGAATCCGGCGAAGATTCAGGGCGGCAGATTCCAGATCGACAAAGTCGGGATCGATGGTGGCGGTCACGAAGTAGAAGAAGCTGCTCCGGTCTCGGTTCAGCGTCTTGTAATGACGTCGTACCGCCTTATGGAGCGTGTTGCGGATAGCCGGGTCCTGCTCAATCTGGAGGATGGGATACCACGCCACATAAGCCAACTGGTTGTCCGAGTGATTGTTGGAGTCAGGATACACCTTCTTTTCCAACAGCACATTGGCGAGGTAGTGGTGCTCCGTGATGAGCTTCATGTAATGCTGCTGAAACTTTTCATCGCCGGTGATGTAATAGGCGGTCTTGAGGAAGGACAGGAGTTGAAGGCTGTTCAACCCGTTCTCCAGGTAACGATTGGGGTCATCGTTCAGCCGCTCCGGAGACCAGATGCCCCACCGCGTGGGCTCTCCGTCCCAGTCCAACAAGACATAGCCATTGTCGACAATGTAGTTGGTCAGGGTACGCACCTGCGCGATACAGGTTTCCCGTTCGGCCGGGTCGTTCTTCGCAATGTGTTCCCAATAGGTGTAGAAGGCATAGTAGTGACCGTCGATTTCATCCGAGGACGTGTCACTTTTCCAATAAGACTGACCGTCGGGCGTGAGGCGCCATTGCTCATCCTTGTCCTTGCCGGCTGCGATGGCTTCATCCAGGGGGAGCACCGTGCGGGCAACGAGCCCGGGGACGCCCGAGGCGTTCTGCAACATGTAGAGGGCGTGCATGCTCTCCATGGCCGATGCCTTGGCGGCTTCATCACCCGTCGTGGCGTAGGCGAGGGACATGGCCACCACGTGGTAGGAAGTCCAGAGGCCATCATTGTCATCGTCCCGGATGGTCCAGGAATCCGGGGCTTCCTTGTCGGCCAGCGTGGACGCCGCCACCATGCCGAGACGTCGATGGTGTTTGTTCAGCCGTTCTTCAATGGTCGTGGCCCGTTCCAGGAGCGTCGTGGTCACGATATCGAGGCGTCCAAGACCCGCGTCGGTGGCCGTGAAGATGGTGCGCCCTTCCGGGGTGACCGCCACATCGTGGATCAGGTTTCCCGGTAAATAGCGAAGGCCTTCGCGATAAAACCACTGGCGCCCCGACTCGTAGGGTCGGTAATGGATGAGACCATGCTTAGTGCCCATCCAAAGGCGATCATTGGCGTCGACGGCAATGGCGGTGATGGATTCCACCGGCAAGCCATCCCGTCCCCGTATGGCCCGCCACGTGCCGTCTACATCGCGGACGCCCAGGCCGAGGGCAGATCCGGTCCAG
>JAUIMA010000381.1 GCA_030432675.1 Candidatus Hydrogenedentota bacterium
CGGTCACCCGACCATTCAGATCACGCATTTCGATATCCGCCGCGCCCTCCTCCAACTGCTGCCCCACACACAACTGCGTGCCGTCGGGATCCAGGTCCAGGCCTTGAAATTGAAAATCATTCCGGTGAACCAGGCGACGCTCACTCTTGTCTCTCAAATCATATTCGAAGAGCCCCGTCACCGTGCTGCTGCTCAGGGTATACAACAAGTGATCCGCGTCGAGACGCACTACATGGGTGAAGCGATACCCCTCGAAACGGGCTGCGGCGGCGCGCCCGCCCCAGACGCTCATGCCACCAAAGGCACCGTCACCGCCTTCATCTTTTCCCCACGGGCTGTACTGATTGCGGCGCTCGGCTTCGCGCACTTGCTTCTGCGCAAACTCGCTCTCGACTTCGGTCGCAATGCCTTCCCCGTCGATAAGGTAAAGCTTTCCTCGCGCGATGTAGGCGTAATCCATTGCAGACCTTCCGATTCCCCGGTTCCTATTAACCCTGAAGTTATCAAAAAGTATAACAATGGATGGCGGCATAAGACCAATGGGGATCGCGCAGCACGATCCCCAATTGGTGGAACATATGGGCCTAAACCAACGTCTGTCAGCTCACGAAAAAATGGGTCAGCTGGGCGTTGGGTTCATTGGCCGGGAAAGGGCCCGTTGCATCATATTTCATGAAAGTCACGTGCCCATCCATATAGAGCACGTTGGTGCCGCCAGGCACATGATTGAAAGACGCACCACCGGCGTTGACGCCCGCGCTGATCACGTCATACATTACCACCACATCAGACTGTGCCTTGGCCGAAGCGCCCGGGTTGTTAATGTCCGTAATCAGAAAGCGTTCAATCCCCTCGCGTAACCGCATGATCGTATCCCCGCCGGCATTTCCGAAAGGAGCAGGCACCGATATGTCGTTGTCCATCGCGGCGCGCGCTGCAACAGCCGCCGCCCCTGTGAGATTGGTCGTGCCCAGCGAAGCGGTCGCACCCAAGGCAGACAAGGCACTCAGTTGCTGCACCGGCACGTTGACCGTACCCGCACCCAACGGCACCGGCGTGGTGGGGTCATCACCATCGACGAGGTCTGCGAGCCAACCCTGGTAGACATAACTGTCGCCAGGGTTATCGGCCATTCCCGCAAAAGGACACGGCGCCCCATCGATCTCACTTACCTGATTGATGATGGACAAATGGGAGGCGGTACCGTCTCCGTAGTCCATATCGGAGGGACATTGATAGATCCCCCAGTCCGTGACATACTCGGGATAGACATGCAACACATTGGGCGAAATCTCGGGGTCATCCTGCATATTACACCCCGCAACAGGACCTGCGACCGCGCCCAGCACAGGGTCATCTTCGGTGTAGTAAATGGAGAGCCCCTGTGTGGGAGGAAACTTTTCCCCCTTTGATTCGTTGGCATACATCTTAAATACGACGCCGAACTGCTTCAGATTATTCTGGCAACTGGCCCGCCGTGCGGCTTCGCGGGCGCGGGCCAACGCGGGAAGGAGAATGGCCGCCAGAATTCCGATAATGGCGATGACGACCAACAATTCTATGAGTGTAAAACCCCGTTCACTGTTCCGCATAAGAATCACCTCAACACATGGATACCCGAGTGATGTTCAGTAATCCGTCGACCGACGGCACCGCTTAGCGCTGCCCATGTCCAGCACCCCTAATACACTAACGTGTCTTTATTAGAATAGGATGTTCTATTGGTGCCGAAATAGTCAATAGAGGCAGGCCCCCCACCTGCCGATGCTTATCCTGTTTCCTAAAAACAGGAAATGGCCCGTGGAACGGGGTTCCACGGGCCATCAATCTTTTATAGAACTACGTACGATTTAGCGCACGAAGAGCATTTCCTGATAGGTAGGCAGGGGCCAAAGGTCGTCGGCCACTTCACCTTCGATTTTATCGGCCACTTCACGCAGGGAATTCATCGCGGGGATGATCGTGTCACGGCAGTAGTTGCAGGACTCTTCGGGATCTTCCGGCGCGTTTTCTTTGGCTTCCGCCAGAACCTTTATTGCGCTCTGCATCGTGGCAATCAACTCCGTCACGTAAGACAGCGTGTCGGTATCGGCACTGATGCCCACTTCCTTCAGATTGGCCAGGCTGGTTGCCAGCTCGCTCTGATAGCGGATAGCCGCCGGGAAGATGATGGTCTTAGCCATTTTCAGCATGAGATTCGACTCGACGTTGATGCTCATGATGTACTGTTCGGCGTACACTTCATAGCGGCTTTCCGTCTCACGGGCCGAAAGCACTTCATACTTCTCGAAGAGCTCTGTCACTTCCTTGGTCTTCAAGACCGGAAGCGCATCGGCCGTAGTCTTGAGATTGGGCAGGCCACGCTTGGCTGCTTCGGCATGCCATTCGTCGGAATAGCCGTCGCCATTGAAGACAACGTTTTTGCACTCGGTGTAAATCTCTTTTACGAGTGCTTCAACAGCCTTACCGAGTTTCTCCGGGGTACTGGTATCCGCAGCTTCCAGTTTGGAAGCGCAGAACTCGAGGGAGTCGGCCATAATCGAGTTCATGGCGACCAAGGGACCGGCGATGGACTGATTCGAACCCACCGCACGGAACTCAAACCGGTTGCCGGTAAAGGCCATGGGGCTCGTCCGGTTGCGGTCACCCGAATCCCGGGGAATTTCAGGCAGTACGTCGGCACCGACGTGCATAACACTCTTGCGGGATTTCAGCGGAGCACCGGTCGCGATGGCTTCGATTACTTCCGTGAGCTCATCACCCAGGAAGACCGAAAGAATAGCCGGGGGCGCTTCGTTGGCTCCCAGACGGTGGTCATTGGAGGCACTGGCGACAACGGTGCGAAGCAACGGCGCCCAGTGATACACGGCGCGAATCATGGCCGCACAGAATACCAGGAACTGGGCATTCTCGGAGGGCGTGTCACCGGGATCGAACAGGTTGCCGGCATCGGCCGAGCCCATGGAAAAGTTCAGGTGCTTACCCGAACCGTTCACACCGGCGAAAGGCTTTTCGTGCATCAGGCAAATCATGCCGTATTTTTCGGCGACGCGCTTCAGCGTAACCATGATGAGCTGCTGGTGGTCGGTGGCCACATTCGAAAATTCGAATACGGGGGCAATTTCGTACTGTCCCGGGGCCACTTCGTTGTGGCGGGTCTTAACCGGGATACCCAGTTTGAAGCATTCGCGTTCCGCTTCAAACATGCAGGCCAATACCCGTTCCGGAATCGCACCGAAGTAGTGGTCGTCGAATTCCTGACCCTTGGGGGGCGCGGCACCAAAAAGGGTGCGTCCCGCATTCAGCAGGTCAGGGCGCGCGTAGAAAAAGTTCTTGTCGACCAGGAAGTACTCCTGTTCGGCACCGGCGGTAGAGGATACAAAGGCACCGGCCGTTCCAAAGAACTTCAGTACGCGTTGCGCCTGAATGTTGAGGGCCTGCATGGAACGCAGTACCGGGGTCTTTTTGTCGAGGGCTTCACCCGTCCAGGAAACGAAGGCCGTGGGAATGCACAGCGTCGTACCGTTGGGGTTTTCCATGATGTAGGCCGGGCTGGTTACGTCCCAGATGGTGTAGCCACGGGCCTCAAAGGTTTCACGAATGCCGCCGTTGGGGAAGGAAGAGCCGTCGGGCTCACCCTGTACCAGCGTGCCGCCTTCAAACTCGGCCAGCGTACCACCTTTTCCGTCTGGCGTGTAGAAGGAATCGTGCTTTTCCGCTGTGAGTCCCGTCAGGGGATAAAAGACGTGGGCGTAGTGGGTGGCGCCATGCTCAAGGGCCCAGGACTTCATCTCGGCAGCCACCGCGTTGGCCGTGGTGGGGTCGAGTTTCGCGCCTTTTTCAATGGTTGTTTTCAGCGATTTGTATACATCCTTCGGAAGGCGCTTCTGCATTACCGTCAGGCTGAATACGTTCTCACCGAAGATTTCGGCCGTGGAACTTTCCGTGAAAGGGACGTTGCTTTCAACGGGTTCCTGATTGACAATTTCTGAAATGGCTTCAAGCCGTACCGCGTTCCCGCTCATGATTTCTCCATTGCACCGGTTTGTTAAGGGTTAACGTACTTCTAAGATGTCCAAGTATCAAGCCAGTCCCGTGCCAATAATTCACACGGAACAAACGCTGGCATTACCACTTGGCCCACAAGCACTTAGGGCGTCTGTGCCTGGGGAACCTACGATCAAGAAGGACGTCGGGGACTACAATATGGTATTGAATCAGCCCTCACACCTACCTAATGGTATGTTTCGAGGTCCGATTTCGCATCGCAAATCGAATATGGTCGAAAAATCGACCAACGACGGTAAGAAGCCGTTCAGTCGGGGTGCGTCCGCAGCAACGCCCGATGGGAAGGTCCACCTTAACACTCCCCCCCCGAATAGCTCAAATTGACTTCCCCCGCCACGAATAGAACGGAGCGGGGGAAGGGTCTATCCACTGTATCGGCCAGCCGACTTCACGGGCGATAGCGACCAAGTGCCCCACCGTTGATGAGTAGGACCAGCGTGGTTAACCCAAGAACAAACAGGTCGCCCAGTTTCTCGCGCGCGCCCTCCAACATGGAGGTGCCGACGGTGTTACATCCGTTGCCACCTTCACCTTCACCTTCACCTTCACCTTCACCTTCACCTTCACCTTCACCTTCACCCTCGCCTTCCCCCTCGCCTTCACCCGCAGGACCTTCGTCCACGATTATGTAACCCATCTTCGCTTCCACGTTGCCTTGCCCCCCTTCGGTCACGACGCTTAAGGTCACCGAGAACGACCCTGCTTCGGTAAAGGTGTGGCTTGGATTTTGGATGCTGGAAAAACTGCCGTCGCCGAAGCTCCAGAACCAGCTTGCGAGGGGGGATGCCGTGGACTCGGTCAGGTCGGTAAACTGCACCGTCAAGGGGGCGTCTCCGCTTCGGATATTGGCGCTAAAATCAGCATCCAGGACCTCGGCCTCGCCCTCGCCTTCACCTTCCGCCCCTACGATTCGTGCGTTGAGCTCCGTTGTGCTGAGGAATCCGCTGTTGTCGGTGTCGATCTCGTTAAAGACATCCGCAGACAACCCAGGCACGATAAGCTGGGCCTCCGCGTAGGACAAGACGCCATCATCATTGCCATCTATGGTTTCGAATGCATCGATGAGATCTTGGGCCATCATGGAAATGTCACCCTCGCCCTCGCCCTCGCCCTCGCCCTCGCCCTCGCCCTCGCCCTCGCCTTCGCCCTCGCCTTCGCCTTCGCCTTCGCCTTCACCTCCTGGTACGTCATTGGCATCCAACGGATCCGTATTGGCGGCCCGCTCGACCAGGTCGGAAGCCCCGTCCCCGTCGTTGTCGGGGTCGTCGAAGTTGTTTACCCCATCATTATCGGTATCTTGCGGCATGGGGTCGCTGCTGTCGGGAATCCCGTCATTGTCATCATCCGAATCGTCCACATCCGGGGTGCCATCGCCATCCGTGTCGTGAACTACCAGCCACACCTCGGCCATTTGGCACCCGCGCCCTGTCACAAGGTCCCACTGCAATTGGAGCATCCCGTCAGCGGTCGCTTCGACCGGAATATCAAACTCACGCGGCGGATAGATTTGGACACTTACCTCACTATGGACAAGGTAGGTCTCATCGGCGGTACAGGTCATGGAAGGATTGAAACGCCCCGCATAGGTACCCCTCATGCGATATTGGGCCACCGGATCAAGATTGTCATAGGCCATATAAAGGGGCTCATTGAACAACGTATAGGCCTGATCCTGCCAGGAAAGTCGTCCGCCCCCTCTATCTTCTCGTTCGAGATCGAGATTGTGCCAATAGTATTCCTGTCCGGGGGAATTCACATATCCGGGATCTTCCTCCCACGGCAATTGACGCAGGAGGTGCGGCTGGCGATCGACCGTACCGAGATCATCGTAAAACCCACCTACTCCGGGGTCTTCCCAGTTTATGAGCGCCTCCAAATGGGCGACCTTCTCCGCCTCACTTCCCAAGGCGGCAACCACGTCAAATTGGTTGAGCAGGAATGGGCGGTCGTTGGTGGCGTGATCGAGCGTGTCGAGCAATGCACCCCGCTCCGAATTCCGGGCGAAATAGGGGGCGTCCACACTGGGCTGGAACCCGATGTCATCCCATAGTGCCTCACAGAGAGCCACGATACGGGAACGCAATGCCATCGACGCACTGGAAAGACTGTCTGCCTTCGCAAGTTCAGCGGTCGCATTGGCGATGGCCGCTGCAGCGCCTACTGATTCGGCCTGCCCCAGCAAGGCATAGGCCTCTGCTTCATAAGCCGTTTCCGCGATAACTCTCGCGCGGACATAAGCATCGAAGTAGGCCCGGACCAGATTCAGTTCCCAACGCCAATTATCCTCCAACGCCGGGTGGGCCGTCTCCAACGCTTGCCACGTGGCGAGGGTGGCGTCTACGCCTTCATTGTCCAGCACCGACTCCGTCCAATTTTCCTCCAGGGCCAGGA
>JAUIMA010000382.1 GCA_030432675.1 Candidatus Hydrogenedentota bacterium
AACCAAGGGTGTTCCTTATCGGGTCGATGAGAACCGACGGGCTATCACCGTCCTCCCCAAAGACCGTGGGGCCATGCTTCTGGAACTGGAGCGCAACAAACTTCCCGTGGGTCGCAGTACCCCGGCCGGCTACGAAAAGCTTTTCGACAACCCCGACCTCATGTCCAACCAATGGCTCAATGACCTTAAGTTCATGCGGGCCGTTCAGGGTGAACTGCAGAAGCAGCTTGACGACTTTGAATTCGTGGAGTATTCCAGCGTGATTATTCGTGAAGCCAAGCAGGAACTCTTCGTCGACGAACAGATACCCTCGGAAGCCGTGGTCAGCCTTTCGGTTAACCGCCCGGTCACAAAAGAAGAGACCAAACTCATCGTCAGCATGGTCAGTCACGCGGGTGGGGCCAATCTGCACCCGGGCAACATCGTGGTATCCACGACGGACGGCACCTCTCTTCACCTCCCTGCCGAGTCCGAGTTCGCCTCCGTCGCATCTTCCAAACTGGAACTTCAAGATGAAGTAGAACGACGGATCGAAAACAAGATCAGCAGCCGTATGCAGCGCATGGGGGTCCATGGGACCGTCATGGTGAGTGCAGACATTAATTTTGACCAGAAAGAAGTGACAGAGGACCTCCTCGGGGAGCCCCAACCTGTCAGCGAGTGGACCCAGAAGCACGAGTTGACCTCCACGGAGCGCCTCCCCGAAGGTGCCCCGGGTGCCCTCCAGAATGTCCCCGAAGCGGCCGCTGGCCCAGGTGGGACGCAGACGGAGGAAAGCACCAATGATGAATTGGTCAACTACGACTTCAGTCGTACGACCACCCGCACCCGTACCGAGCCCGGCGATGTGGTAAGATACAAGATAGCCATGGTAGTCCATGGCGATCAGACGGAAGACGTTGAAGGTGAAGATGGCACTCCCCAAAAAATTTATGCGGGAATTTCCGATGACCTGAGGGCCGCCCTGACGGCGCTGGCCCAGAGTGCTGTGAGCATCGATGGTGTCGAAACCGAGGTGGACATCCTTGATCACGAGTTTGCCGATGCCGGCATCCTGGGTGGGATGGGCAGTACCGTCACCGAAGGCCAGATTGCGCAGGGCCTGCTCTCCACAGAGCGTTTGCCCTGGCTGGTTGGTCAGGTGCTTGCCATCTTAATCGGATTCCTCTTAATTCGCCGCTTCCTGAAGAACGCCATCATTGTTCCGGGTGACGAGGAAGAGGAAGAGGAAGTCAAAGAAATCCCGGCTGCGACGCTCGAAGATATGCGCCGCCAGGAAGTGTCCGCCGAGATCTCCCAGCTCTCCATGGACGACCCCGAGGCGGTGGCCGCCCTGTTGCGCAGCTGGATGATGACCGACGAGGATTAGTACGACGAGTCCGCAAGATAAAACAGCGCTTACCGAAGACATGGATGGCCGCCGTAAGGCAGCCATTCTGCTTGCGTGCCTGGGTCCGGAAAATGCCAGCCGCGTGATGGGTAGCTTTTCGGATGACGAAATCGATCAGATGACCCTGGATCTCTCCGGACTGGGCACCGTAGATGCCAACATCAAATCCGCTGTGCTCGACGAGTTCTATGAGATGGCCGTCGCCAAGCGTTTCGTGGCCCAGGGCGGCATCGATTTTGCCAAAGACCTGCTGGAGAAATCCTTCGGCAGCGAGCGCGCCTTTGAAATTCTGAATCGACTCCAAAGCAGCCTGCAAGAGGTCCCTTTTCAGTTTCTGAAGAAAGCCGACCCCTCGCAGATTTCCAGCTTCATTCAGGATGAACACCCCCAGACGATTTCCCTGATTCTGGCCCATATGAACCCGGCCACGTCATCGATCATCCTCTCCTCCCTGCCGCAGGACGTGCAATCGGATGTCGTCATTCGTATCGCCACCATGGACCGCACCGCGCCGGAAATCGTGCGCGAGGTTGAGCGCGTCCTCGAGCGAAAAATGGCGGCCGTCTTCAGTCAGGGCTTCACCTTTGCCGGTGGTGTGAAGGACGTGGCGGAGATCCTCAACATGATTGAGCGGGCCACAGAAAAAACGATTATGGCCGACCTGGAAGAGCGGGACCCCGAATTGGCCGACGAAATTTCGCGCCTCATGTTCACCTTCGACGACATTATCTTTGTGGACGACGCCGGTATTCAGAAGACCCTCCGCGAGGTCGAGAGCAAAGATCTGGCCCTGGCCCTCAAAGCCTCCAACGAAGAGGTCAAAGACAAGGTGCTCCGCAATATGTCCGAGCGGGCCCGCGAAATGATCCAGGAAGAAATCGATTTCATGGGGCCAACCCGCATGAAAAACGTGGAAGAAGCCCAACAGAAAATCGTGGCCATTGTCCGTCGCCTGGAAGAGTCTGGCGATGTGGTCATCTCGGGACGGGGCGGCGGAGATGCGGATGAAATCCTGGTATAGCCCAGCCCCTCACGGCATAGGCAGGAGCGCAGTGGCCCATGTCTAGGGTACTCAAATTTATCCACGCGGAAACCGAGGGTGCCTCCCTCTTTGGGCGCGATCTGCTGGAGGCTTTTCCCGAGGAGGAAGAGATGGTCCCGGCCATCGAGACCGCCCCCGAAGGGGAGCTTGACGGCGAGCCTGTCCCCGTAGATACGGAGCAATTGCGCCAGGAAGTGCTGGCCTCCGCACGGGATGAGGCCGCTCAGAAGGTGCAGGAAGCCTACCAGGAGGGCCTCAGCCGCGGTACCGAGGCAGGTAAGGAAGCCTTTGAAGCCACCCTGGCCGAATGTGCCGCTGCGCTGAACAGTGCCGGAGACCAGTTGGAGGCAGCCCACCGCGCTTTCCTGGAAAACCTGGAGCCTCAGGTCGTCGCACTGGTGAAAGACATTGCCGCCAAAGTTATTGCGGTTGAATTGCAGACCAACGATGCCATCCTGGAGCGTACCGTCTCCCGCGCCCTCACCGAGTTGGTGGGTGAGCATGCCATTACGCTGTTGCTCAATCCCCAGGATCTGGAGGCCATGCGCCACCACGAGGTCAGCCTACTCGAATCCTTCCCACGCATCAGCACGCTCAACCTGGAAGCCGACGAATCGATCGCTCCAGGTAGCTGCATCGCGCGTACCGATACGATGGATGTGGATGGGCGACTGGACACGCTGCTTGCCCACGTGCTCGACAGCCTCACGGAATAAGGGGGCTCACGATGGATCTCTCCGGCTATGCGCAACGTTTGCACACGGCACGGCCGCTGGTGGCTTCGGGAAAAATAACCGATGTGGTTGGCTTGACCATTGAAGCCAGCGGGCCACCCATGCAGGTTGGCGATCTGTGCTACGTCGAATCTTCTCGCGCCGCCCAAGCCATCCCGGTCGAGGTGGTCGGTTTTCGAAAAGACAAATTGCTGCTCATGCCCCTCGGGGACATGAAGGGCATCGGGCCTGGTTGCCGGGTACGCCCGACTCACCGGCCGCCACGCGTCTCGGTAGGCCCCGGTCTGGTTGGCCGCGTTATCGGAAGCAATGGCACCCCCATCGATTCTGATATCCCCCTGAGTTGCGTGGAAAAGGTGCCCCTGCAAGCCCCCCCACCCCCACCCTTGACGCGGGCACGCATACAACGCCCCCTCAGTACCGGGATTCGGGCCATTGACGCCTGTCTGACCTGTGGGCGAGGCCAGCGCATGGGCATCATGTCAGGCAGTGGGGTCGGAAAAAGCAAACTCATTGGCATGGTCGCACGGAACACCGACGCGGACCTGAACGTTATCGCCCTCATCGGGGAACGCGGCCGTGAAGTAAGAGAGTTTATTGAAAGTGACCTGGGCGAGGAAGGGCTCGCACGCTCCATCGTTGTTGTCGCCACTTCGGACGAGCCCGCCCTCTTGCGGCTCAATGGCGCCTACATTGCCACGGCCATCGCCGAGTGGTTTCGGGCACAGGGCCTGGACGTTATGCTCATTATGGACTCGGTAACACGGGTCGCCATGGCACAGCGGGAGGTCGGCCTGGCCATTGGTGAGCCCCCCACAACCCGGGGCTATCCCCCCTCGGTCTATGCCATGCTACCCCGTTTGCTGGAACGGGCCGGCACCGCAGATACCGGTAGTATCACGGGCTTTTACGCGGTCCTGGTAGAAGCCGACGACATGAATGACCCCGTGGGTGATACCGTGCGGAGCATCCTCGATGGACACATCGCCCTTTCCCGCGACCTGGCGGGTAAGGGCCACTATCCTCCCATCGATCTACTCGGCAGTGTGAGCCGCGTCATGAATGAAGTAACGGACGAAAACCATCGTGCCTGGGCCTATCGATTCCGAGAGTTACTAGCGGCCTACCGGGACGCCGAAGACCTGATAAATATCGGAGCCTATGTCCCCGGCAGCAATCCCGAGGTCGATTTGGCGGTTCAGCTCATGCCCGACATCAATCGCTTTCTCAAGCAAGATCTGAGTGAGGCTGCCTCTTTTGCAGAAACGGTCAATCAGCTGGGCCAACTTACGGGAGGTCGCTAAACGATGCACCACCCCAATCGCTATCGGGTCCTCCTCCGCATCCGCAAGCAGGAAGAAGATATCAAGGCCCAGGCGTTGGCGCGAAGCCGCCAGGCGGTCCAGCAATCCGAGCGGGAACGCACCTCACTGGAACTCACCCGCCAGGCTGCCTTAGAACACGCCGGGCAAAGCCTTTTAAGTGAATTTGACGCCGCCGAAGTGCGGAGCTACTATCAGTATGAGCGCCACCTGGCCGCGCTCCGAGACCAGAAAGACGCTGACATTCGGGCGCTGCAAGCCGACGAAGCGGAGAAGCGGTCCGTTCTTGAAGGGGCCACCAAGGCCCGACAGATCGCAGAAAAACTACATCAACGCCGGCGGGATAGCTATCAACGGTATCTCCATCGCGAAGCGCAGAAGCAGCTCGATGAAACAGCCACCATGTATGCCGCCCGGGACCTGCCAAATGCCCCGACCGGTGACGAGCAATAATCGCAGGGGAGTAACGCTATGGGTAAATTAATTCTAATGGGAGGTGGGTTCATCCTCGTGTTCATTGGGACGTTGGCGGGTTTTCTTGCCATGAATGGCCAATTGAATGCTGAAACTCTCCAACGCTTTACTGACCCGGAATCCTATGCGGAAAGCCAGAAAACACGGATGGAGGAAGCGAAAGCCAACGAACCGGCCCTCGGTGATTTGGCCAGTCAGCTGAATGAGCGGGCAAAGGCCCTGGACGAGCGAAACATCGCTCTGGACGAGCGGGAAAAACAATTGCAGCAGCGGGAAGATGATCTGGCCAAGGCCCGGGAAGATCTCGAAATGCTGCAGAAAACCATCAACGAGTCCTTCGATGTGGCCGCCGAAAGCCGCAAAGCCCAATTGCAGACAATCGCCATTACCTTAGAGAGTATGGAGGCTCAGAGCGCGGCCCAACGCCTCGAAGCCATGCCGACCGACGAAGTCGCCGAAATTCTCTTAAGTGTAAAAGATAAAAAGCGGGGTGAAATTCTGGAAGCCATGGATACGGAGACCGCCCGTCGGGTCATCAAAGAGATCCTGGAATCCGGCACCTGAGTGTCCGTAACAGGATTTCACCCAAAGCTCTCCAACCGCCCCGCTTCTCCTCAACGGTGCGGAACTGCGCCGTCTAAGCAATCCCATTCGGGAAGTATCCAAATCCCGAATAGCCTACTTCACCGGTTTCACCCCCCCCCACGCCAATCAACAGGAGACGTGTACCTATGATGATCAGTTCAAGCCATTCCGTGCACGAGCCCCTGCGAAAAGCAGACAAAGGGGAAGTCGCGAAAGAGAGCGTCGATACGGCCCCGACGCGGTTCGTCGATTTCCTGAACGGACTCCATCGCCCCGTCGAAGCGACATCGACAGCACCAACACCAGCTATTGTTCCGAATGAGAGCGAGGTGCAGACGGATGAGGATAGCACCGTGGCGGATTCGGATGCCCCCCCTCAGACCACGTCATCGGAGGAAGGGGAACACACCGAATTGAGACCGGCGCTGCCCCCATCAACCCCTTCCATCACCCCTACGCTCCCCACCAACACCGATTCCGTGGTGGAACCCCTGCAGGATGTGCCTGAGACCCGGAAGGAAGCGGTCCCCGTTACCCTCCCCACGCCGAAAACCAACACCGATTTCGTGGTGGAAGCCCAGCAGGATGTACCTGAAACCCGGAAGGAAGCGGTCCCCGTTACCCTCCCCACGCCGAAAACCACGGGCAACGCAACGGGAACAATGGGAACGGCTACCATCACGCCCGAAACGTCTGATTCCGCACCCGATGCGCCCCCCCCACGGCCAGTCGCTTCGAGCGTCCTAAGGACTACGGCGGTGACAGAATCCACCGGAGAAACCGTCCCCGTCAGTGCGAAGACCACGGAAGCGCCTGTCAACGACGCCACCACACCTGTTGCCCCGGAAAAGACTCCTTCGAGTGCGGACGATTCCGGTTCTCAGCGAGGCGTTCCGCCCACCTTGA